>CALCGQ010000054.1 GCA_937901015.1 uncultured Bacteroidota bacterium
AAGAATTTCATTACTAATAATATTATGCTTGAGCTTAGAAGTTAGTTCACTGACTAGGTGCATGGAAGCTGTATTGTTTTCAGTACTATACATAATAACAGTATCTTGGCGTTGAATTTTAACCTTAGATCTGCTAATAACTTTACCTTTTTCAGTTGATGATGTGGTCTTCAAATCATAGTATAACTCACCATAATCATCAAAAAAGATTACTTCAATGCAATTAGCCCTACCGGCATACTGGTACTTTATCATACCTGATTTAATTGGATATCTATCTAGTAATGTATCAGACTGTATTTGAAGAATTCCAGAAATAAATGCCAGTAAAATGATCAAATTATTCATAACTATCACAAGCTTTTTTGATGAAAAGTGAGCAAATTTGAATGATGTAATTCTTTACAGAGAGATCCGTAAAATTGATATGTTGAATTGTTAAGATGATTTATTTCTCTTAATTAGAACATGAAAGTAATGCCGGCCTTTATAGCAGATAATGTTCCGTATCCAACTTCAGCAAATAGCCCCATACCCGGTTTAAACATCATTCTTACACCCACAAAAGCTTCTCCATAAGGTGACGCTTTAGCTTTCTTTTCTATATCCGATAAGCTGTTATTAAATACATAGTCGGACCATAATCTAAGACCGAACCCAGCTCCTGCATATGCATCCCATTTATCACTATTAAAGGTTTGTAGATGCCATAATACTCGAGGTCCGATTACAAACTGGTTATAGTTATAGCTATTATTCCAAAGTGAAAATGAATATGTGGAATATTTATATGCAACTACACCACCCACTGATAGTAATCCTACATCGCCTGTTGGAAAAATTCCAAATTCACCGCTTACATTTATCGATGGGATAAAACCATCTGCTGACAATAAACCAATTCCAGCATTCAATGCGAATCCACCTTTGTTAAATACGTACTGTGATTGACCAACCAGCCCAATAAGTACAAGTACTGATACTAAATAAATCTTCTTCATAATTTTAGATTTGTTAATAATTAAAATGCAAATCACCGAATAAATAATAGCATATCTCTCACCCATTGGGGTGATTTTGTGAAAAGATGGAAGTTTTAGACACATCTGTGAAAATACTATACTGTTGATTACCTGGTCATTACAGGATATGAGAAGAATGTATTGAACAAAACAGGATAATTTTGCACAAAAAATGGTGATTTGGTCTAACCAATAATTATGATAATAATGAATTGAAGAAAATTACATCAGTAAGAACATTGAGGGAGTATTTTGGGCATTAAACTGTATCAACTCGCCTTAAGGCTTCAACTCGATTTTTCACATCAAGTTTTACATAAATATTCTTAATATGAGTTTTGATTGTATTTTGTGAAACAAATAAACTATTAGCAATTTCTGAGTTTTTGAAACCTTGAGAAATTAAATTAAGTACTTCTATTTCCCGGCTAGTTAAATCGAACTCCTTTAATTTATCATTGTTAAACTGTTTACTACCTTTTTTCATTATTTCCGATTGCATTTCGTCAATCCTCAATAAGTAGTTATGTAATTCCAACCGAAGGTGCTTAGCCTGAAGTCTGTTTTGCCTACTTATATATACAAGTACTAATATTATCAATCCAAAAATAACAGACAGTAATACAATAAAAATAGTTTGGTTTCTGATTTGTTTAATATGCAGTTCTTCTTCAAGCTTTAGCACTTCTATTGTCTTATTCTTTTCCTTTACCTGATATTTCGTTTCAATATCTGCAATTGCCTTTTGCTTATCAATATTAAGTATTGAATCACTTAATTTGTTCACAATTTGCATTGTTCGTATGGCCTTTACAAAATCACCATCTGCAATATGAATTTTTGATAGGATTCTGTTAATTTCAAGTATTTCCTTTTGATTTCCTGCTATTTCATTTATCTCCAAGGAACTAATTAGTGATTTTACGGCCATATCATCATTTCCTTGAGCAAAGTATAATTGACCATAGCTTCTTAGTATTTCAGCTCTACCCTGCTCCATGTTTAATGAATCGTAAACTTTATAAGAATATGCAAAATATTCATCTACTTTTTCAAACTCCTTAAGGTTTAGATAAATATGACCAATATTATTTGATACTGTTGAGGATTCATAAAGAGCATTTTTGTCTTTAAAAATAATATATGCCTTTTTATAATAGTACAATGCTGAATCGACATTGTCAAAATCTTCCATAAAAACAACACCTATATTATTATATGAATAGGCAATATTTATGGTATCAAAAATCGCTTTTCTTAAAGTAAGTGCTTTCTTATGGTATTCCAAAGAGTTTTCAGGTAACTCCATTGTTTGATAAGCCACTCCAAGATTTGAATAAGAATTTGCCAATTGCGCACTATCATTAGTACGCTTAAAATATTCTATAACCTCGTGATAAATAACTACAGCACGCTCAAAATTCCCCTCCATTTCATTCATTGCAGCTCTGTTCATTCTCATGTGAGAAACACTTGAGCTATCACCTAAGTTAGAAAAAGCAATCTGTGCCTTATAAAAGCTTGAATCAGCTTTTGCCAAAAATGAATGTTGATATAAGATTACACCCAACTTTGAATAGTAAGCTGATTTTTCTTCATCAGATAATTTGTGAGAAAGTGTATTCTCATATACCTTAGCTAGTGATAACAAGCTATCATTATTAGATATACTTGAGAGATTGTCTATGTAATACTGTATCTGATTATCATTTGCGTCATCACCCTCTTTAATGGGTTTTTGACTATCGGAAGTGCAATTTTGAAATAATAGTATTACAATAAGTAAATAAAATGAGCTTTTAATCATTAATATGGGTTTGAATAATGAAAATTATTAGGTGTTAAGATTTGTTGTTTTATAAATAATATAGCTTGTAGTATGTCGATAACAAAAATAGTAAACTTGAATGAAAAATATGGTTTTTACTATCTGTTTCCAAAACAAATATCCAAACCTTTTGCCTTTTGTATTAATTTGTGATCTTCAGGCACTAACCTTAGCTTACTACCAACATCACTAAGTAGAATATCTTTGATCTTCTCTCCTTTTTTAATGACCATTTTTCCATAGTCCTCTTGAGCAATAAGGTCAACTGCATAGGCTCCAAACCTAGTTGCAAGAATCCTATCCATCGGCGAGGGACTTCCTCCTCTTTGTATATATCCCAGTATTGTTTTTCTTGTTTCTATACCCGTTCCTTCTTCAATTCTTTTAGCGATAAAGGAAGCGGCAGACTGATCCTTATCAGGTTTAGCAATTCCCTCAGCCACAACAACAATCGAATATGGTTTTTTATTACGAGCACGTGAGAGTAGATAGTCATTTACAACATCCATATCATATTCTAATTCAGGAAGTAAGATAACATCTCCTCCACCTGCCATACC
>CALCGQ010000055.1 GCA_937901015.1 uncultured Bacteroidota bacterium
TACTAATGTTGGCAAAACGCATTACCCAGTTTTGTGGTCTGGCTCTTCTTTTGGCAGATGCTATTTTTCCAATACATTCATCCAGTAAGGTGTTTCTTGTGGATTTTTGATTAACCAGTTTTACAAATTTCCTTTTCCCAGAAGATTCGATTTCTATTTTATTGATTAATAGTAATTCTGCCAACAATGCTCCTGCCAGTGCTTGAGGGTAATTAATACCAAATAGCATGGTGCCTTTTTTATCTCGAAGAGCGAGTAGTAATATCTCTTCATAAATATGAAGTTTGTTTGATGGTTCCATTTTAATGCTTTTTTAATGAAGATTTAAAGTTATTAAATTAGATATTATTGACATGACAAACTCTGTAATAAATATCTCCAATTGAGACTGGTTTGTTTTGGTTCTAATTTAAAACTCCCAATCCAAACCATATTTGTCACTTATGTCAAGTGGTGGCATGGGTCCATTTAGCGGTTTCGAATCTTTTACATACCAGTCCAACCAATCAATTTGTCGGTACAATACATCAATTTGCCCCACCTGTTTTCTATTTCCATGACCTTCACCAGGATACTGAACAAGTCGTACAGAAGGGTGATCATTCATTTTCATTCTACGGAATAATTGCAAACTTTGTTCAGGATTAACTCTGGGGTCAGCAGCACCACCATATATTAGAGTGGCCGTTTTACTCTGATGTGCATAGTAAATAGGGCTCCTCTCAAGGTTCATTTGCCATTGCTCTTCCAATGGTTTTCCACTATGTACATAAAGTTCTTCATAACCAATGTCTGTAGTACCTCTTTTGCTAATTAAATTACTAATACCCACAAACATACACACAGCCTTTACATAATCAGTGTAATATGTTGCAAACCATGCTGATGCATAGCCTCCGTATGAACCTCCTGCCATACCTACACGTTCTTTATCAGCTCCTTTTTCAGCTATTAAATACTCAATTCCATCGGCTAAATCATCGAATTCCTTACCTGCGGGATCCATAAAACCTTCCATTGCAAAATCAACACCATAACCAGTACTTGCTCTGTAATTCAAATACGCAACCATATAACCTTTTCCTGCCATTAACTGTCCAGGAGTAGAATACCTACTTAACCAGCCATTGCTATGATGAGACTCTGGTCCGCCATGAACATACAATATAAGTGGATATTTTTGATTACTATTATAACCAACAGGAAGCATCAAGATTCCTTCAATTTCCATTCCATCTCTTGCCTCGAATTTTATTACTTCCTGCTCTCCAAAATGGATATCACTCAATTGAGGATTGAAATTAGTTATCTTTTCTAAGTTCCATTTTCCATTCCAACCATAAATATTGGAAGGATCTGTTGGTGTATTACCTGAAAATATAAATTTATCACCGTTATTTGTATACAAAGGCTTGCCAAAAATAATACCTGTATCTTCTGCATCCAACAATACTTTGCGCTTACCGCTTTTTATGGATATGCTTGATAACTTGGGATATACACCTTCGCCAGAGTAACATAGTATCTCTTTGTTATTTTTCCAACCAACCCAGCTGATGTGCCCAGCAAAATTCTCGGGTGTATGGTTTGTTATTTCCTCATTTTCAATAGAGTAAGTGAAAGCTTGACTAACAGCATGATCATTAATGTTTAAAGCTGATGCATATGCAAGCTGTGTACCATCCAGATTAAAAGCATAGTTACCAAGTTTTCCTTTGTTCCCTATTCGTTTAATAATATCGCCTGTTGTCATATCCATAATTTGGATTCTGCGAAACATATATCGGTAATCTATAAGATTCTTCTCAGAACTTGAAAAAGCCAATAAACTTCCATCATGATTGAATTCAAAATCCCAAATATGAGTTCCCATCAGCAGTTGTTCGGTATCTCCATTTTGAAAACTATCATCAAAACGTGTTATAAACAACTGATTATTTTTAAGGTTTTCCTCATAAAAAATAAAATCATATCCTCTGTTTTTCAATTCAATTTCACGATCAGATTTGGGAACTTTAGTGAGATATGCAATACCATTTCCTTCCGGCATCCACCTGAAATAGCTAATATTTGAGTTTGTATTTGTAAGTTGTATTGTATCACCACCATCAACCGGCATTGCCCATACCTGTTTAGAATCGTCACCTTTTTTATAAGTAAATGCAATATACTCTCCATCAGGACTATATTGGGGTGAACTCCCATGTACTTCATCATTAAAAAGAGGTCTTGATTCATTATTTCTCAGATCCAGAATAAAGTACTTACTTTCTGCCGCACCCGGGTCATCATTAGCCCCTCGTGGAGTCCTAACAGAAAAAATTAACTCTGAACCATCATGACTTAACTGGTGTATACTACAACCTTCAATGCCAAGCAGATATTCAGGTGTGAGCACCGATTGGGCAAGACTAATATTGAAAGTAGAAATTACAGTTATGATGATAGTTGTTAGTACTAGTTTGTAGAATGTTTTCATTATGCGTGTATTAATTTTAATATCAAAAAGGGCTGTCAATATATGAAAATTTGGGATATCATCATTACAGATAATCATCAAACTTATTTGCTATATGTTACCTTGGATGTGGAGGATAATCATTGAAACCCTTACAGTAAAAAACATCTTATAAATCTATTTTCGAGAAATAATAAAATAGGTAAGTAAGGTTAGAATTACAGAAGCTGACATAATTATTCCAAATATTTGCCAATTACCTTGTATTTGATCAATGCTAATTGAAAACAAAGCAGCCACGGAAGTGAAAAGACTTATTGTCATAATAATTTGCAATCGAAACAAGGATTTGCTTGAGCGATTAAGCTCATAGCTTTCTTTTTCCTTTCTAGCCATATGGGTGAGTTCACGTAAATATCCCATCTGTGAATCAATTTGTTGCAGATGATGCTCGGGATTGAAATCAATGTCAACGGAATTATTCTCAGCTGTTGGATCTTCCTCAACACTCAAACTGATGTGATCATTCTTATAACTAACATACAATTCTCTGATATAATCAATTGAATCATAATCGAAAGACTTAATGTCATTATAATCGGGAATTAATCTATTGGACTCATTAATAATCAAATTAAGAGCACTTATATTATTGTAATCTGCAGAATATATTACACTCCTTGCATTTTCAATCAGTCTGTCTATTCTCTGTTGGTATGAATCGAATTTACTTGAAATGGGAAGTATATTTTTAAATGAATCAATCAAACAACCAAGATCAGTAGCCATTGAATTCAATTGATTCAAGGATATCTGAAGTACTATTAACCTATAATCTATCTTATCATTTGATAATCTTAGTTCTTCTTCATCTTTATCCATAATCATTTCTGCTACCTCATCTGCAATATTGTTGGTGATTTCCTGTGATTCAATATCAAAGGCAGAGAAGTATTCATGGATAGCAGCTCTTAGAGCCTTTCTAATTCGTTCTCCAAAAGCATCCCATTTACCCCAAATAGCTCCCTCAACAAAAAATACCGTTTCCTCAATATTTATGTTCTCAAATCTTTTTGCTAACCATCCGCTCCACTCAGTCTCCATTTTGCCATACATGGCAAATTCCTGAAGTTTGTCCAGTGGAAAACTATCGAAGTTATAGGAATCAGGGAATTTCTTGCCAGATTTCACATCATCGAAGCTAGATCCGTGTTTTAGCATTTCATCGATGAATAGTTTCTGGGCAATTTGAATAGCTTTTTCGTGGTCCATTTTTTTAGTCTTAAGTTAATTACGGACTAAAGATATAAAATAAACTTGACTGTATTAGATGGATTATTGGTCATTGGTCACTGGTCATTGAATCATTAAATCATTGGTCATTGGATAATTGGATAATTGGATAATTGAATCAATAGGTCATTAGTTCATTGGATCATTGAATCATTGGGGAATTATTCATTTTGGGCAATTATATAGAAAAACTAATATGTTAAGGCTTGTGCCGAATAAGACTATAATAAAATCACCCGCTATTCCAATTAATGATTTCAATTGCAATCCTTTGCGGATAATAGAATCATTAAAGACTATTATTATTAAATACCTGCACCTCAGTGCCATTATAATAAATGAGTACTTGTATTTATGTAATATGATGATTTAGTAACCATTGTGCAATATCATGATTTTCGCATTCTAGGCATAAAAATTATTTTGCATTCACCTAATACATACTTTTGCATAATAATAAATCCTTCCATATGAAAAATCAAGAATTTTTAATGACCAAAATAATTGCCACACTTGGTCCTGCAACAGATTCAGTTGAAAAAATAGCCGAACTCATTGAAGCTGGTGTTAGAGTTTTTCGAATTAATTTTTCACATGGAAGTTTCGACGATTACGATAAACTTATTGCTAATATTAGGAAAGCTGAATCAGAAACAGGGCAATTTGTTGGAATATTAGGCGACTTATCAGGTCCCAAAATACGCACTGGCAAGGTTATTCCAGGTGGTATATTACTTAAAAAAGATGATGAAATAAGGTTTCTTCAAAGGGAAATAATTGGAGGAACGGAGGGTAATGAGTACGCATTTTCAACTACCTATCCCCAGTTTATTGATGAAGTTAAAATTGGTGAAAGAATATTACTTGATGATGGTAATATTGAGTTAATATCCATTGATAAGCAAATTGATGGAGAAAGTACTTGCTTGGTTTGTAGAGTTGTAGAAGGTAATTTACTTAGCTCTGCCAAAGGTATAAACCTACCTGAAAGTGAACTATCGATGCCATCAATGACAGAAAAGGATTATATATGTCTGGATTATGCCATTGAGAATTCGTTTGATTATTTGGCATTGAGTTTTGTTAGGTCGGGTGAGGATGTACGTCAGCTTAAGAATGCTATGACTGAGCGTATGGCTCGTCCAGTTGGACTTAATATCACTGGAGGTGATCTTGGATTTTCTACAATTTATGAGGATAATTATATCCCTATAATCAGTAAAATAGAAAAACCTCAGGCAATTGATAATCTGGAAGAAGTCCTGGAAGAAAGTGATGGAATCATGGTTGCTCGTGGAGATCTTGGTGTTGAAATGGATTTGGCAGAAGTTGCTCTGTTACAGAAGAAAATAATCGCCATGTGCAAAAAACATATGAAACCAGTAATTGTTGCAACTCAAATGTTACAGAGTATGATTGATAATTCTGTGCCCACAAGAGCTGAAGTTTCGGATGTTGCCAATGCGATTATGGATGGAGCTGATGCAGTAATGCTAAGTGGTGAAACTGCTGTAGGTAATTATCCTGTGCAAGCAGCAAAAATGATGGCTAGGGTATCCCGAAAAACTAACACATTTTTGGTTGAAGAAGATGTTGTAAAAAAGTCTTCTGCAAAATACCATGGACTTCTTCGTCGTAAGGTTGCCATGGCAAGGGGTGTTGCAATAATGGCAAAAGACATGAATGCCAAGTTTATTGTAACTTGGTCACATTCAGGAGGCAGCACAGTATTTTTATCTCAGCAAAAACTTCATATCCCAATAATTGCTTGTGGAGAAAACAAGAAAAGACTACAACAAATGTCAATTCTATATAGCATTACTCCCCTTTTTATGACACAACCAAAATCCGGAAGTAAATTCATTGCAGCCGTTAATGATATGATACTAGAAAATGGTTGGGCAGAAGACGGAGATCCAATAATAATTGTAGCCAGTAGTCCAATCACAAAAAAGGGAATCACAAATAGAGTAATCCTACATTACTTAGGGGAAACTGTAGAAGAAGAAAGTTAGTATTAAGGCAAAGGTCATAATTGCTAATTATCAACCAACTATGGCATCATTATTGTTTTTACAAGATCCATATTAACTAATAAATCATGATGAAGAAATTACTGATAGTGTGTTTTACAATCATCTTTATGAATGTAACTTATGGCCAAACGAATAATAATCAATCCAGTCCTATTGTGTCCATAAAACAATCCGGATTGGCAACTCTTAGCGCAATTCCAGTAACGTTTATAGTGATTGACTCAACCAAAATAGAAATAGAAAGTTTTAGTGATTATGATATTAGCTCCGATTGGATTGAAAGCGTATCTGTAAAAAAAGACGCCACTTCAAAAAAGATATATGGAAGTAAAAATGGAGTTATTTTTATTTACACTAAAAAGGAATTTAAAAAAGAAGTGTTAAAAGAAATTGAAAAGAAAGATGCTTCAAGAGAGTGATTACATAATCATATTCATCGTAAAACTTCCCTAAATCAAACTGATAAAGTTTGCAATAAATCAGCATTTTTAACCCCAATATCAGTTTTTTTGATAATCAAAAACCTACTATTTTATCTTAAATTTGCTACAGATTATTATCAAAAATAATAGTCAATAATAGAACAAGCAATAATAAAATAGCCTACTATAATTTCTATGGTTTGATAATCTCGGCCTTCTATAACTAGTTATGGTAAGCGATAATTATCAAGGAATACGGTAGTGTAACAGTTTAATATCATGATATTTACATTGAAAAGATACCTGAAAAGAAATTTCCATCATAAATGTACAAGATGTGATTACTATTTTACAGAGAGCATCTCACATTGCCCTCTGTGTGAAAAGGAAGGAATAGAGGTACAATTAAAAAGGGTCAGGATTGCAGCAGGTTGATACCACGTCAAGAAAATAAACTCAATAAAATTAACTATCTGGATCCTATTTATGCACCGTTTTGTTTTAGTTTTGGTTAATTATATGAACAGCACAAACTAAATCGAACATGAATAGAAAACTTATACTTTATATAAGCATGAGTCTGGATGGATTTATTGCAACAAAGGATGATGATTTGTCATGGTTAAG
>CALCGQ010000056.1 GCA_937901015.1 uncultured Bacteroidota bacterium
CCTTTTCTGATTTAACATTCTCGGGTACATAGATAAATATACCATCAGTGTAAATAGCAGAGTTTATGTAATTTAAGCCATTATCTGGATCAGTAATTTCATTGTAATATTTATCAAAAATCTCAGGGTATTTTGACTGTGCTTCAATGATACTTCCGATGATAACTCCATCTTCCAGGGTCACAAGACGATCATTGTTGCTACTATAGTACCAGCCATTGAGAAGAGCATAAACATTGGTGTTGAAACCATGTACATTACAATGAAATATTTCATTTATCTCTTTGTCGAAATCAGGTTTTGCATCACCAATTACAAATTCGTTGTCGTAGATCTTACTAAGGTTGGTGCTTCTCCATTTCTCTAGTTTAGTAGTTGGCAAGCCAGACTCTTCAAATCGCCTGAATCCATCTTTACGTGAACTTGCAACTTTACCAATAGTAGTATGTTGTATACCATTGAGATCATTATTGTATGAATCATACAACGATAATTCCAAGGGTAGTTTTAGTTTTTTTGATGAGCTCATAATGCTATTGCTATCTTTTTACAATTGTTCTTTAATCCAGTCATAGCCCTTTTCCTCAAGCTCCAATGCTAAACCTTTTCCTCCGGATTTAACTATTTTACCATCATACATAACATGTACAAAATCAGGAACAATATAGTCAAGTAAACGCTGGTAATGTGTTATAACAACGAATCCATTATCTTCAGAACGTAAAGCATTTACTCCATTTGCAACAACCTTTAAAGCATCAATATCTAGACCAGAATCGGTTTCGTCTAATATTGCCATTGTTGGTTCTAGCATTGCCATTTGGAAAATTTCATTTTTCTTTTTCTCTCCACCCGAAAAACCTTCGTTTACAGAACGGTTTGTAAGCTTGGATTGAATATCAACCAGTTTTTTCTTTTCTTCCATTTTTTTGAGAAATTCCCCTGCAGGAATTGGATCTTCACCCAAAAATTCACGTTTTGCATTTAATGCAGTACGCATAAAGTTAGTGATGCTAACTCCAGGAATTTCAACAGGATACTGAAAGCTTAAGAATACCCCTTTATTTGCTCTTTCATCTGGTGCAAGATCATTAATTACCTCTCCTTTGTAGATTATTTCACCAGAAGTTATTTCATAACCTTCTCTTCCCGTAATTGCTGCGGCAAGCGTGCTTTTACCGGTACCATTAGGTCCCATTATGGCATGAACTTCACCCTTGTTAACACCAAGGTTTAATCCTTTAAGAATTTCTTTTCCATTGATGCTTACGTGCAGATCTTTTATATTTAGTAACATATCTGTTAAACTTTTATCTTAATTCTTTTACTTTATTTGTTTATCCAACACTACCTTCCAATGTTATTGCAAGAAGCTTTTGAGCTTCAACTGCGAACTCCATAGGTAGTTTGTTTAATACTTCTTTGGCATATCCATTTACGATCAAACCAATGGATTTTTCTGTGTCAATGCCACGTTGTTGACAGTAAAATAACTGATCCTCAGATATTTTAGAAGTTGTAGCTTCGTGTTCAACCACAGATGACCTATTGTTATTTTTTATATATGGAAATGTATGTGCTCCACATTTATCCCCAAGTAATAAAGAGTCGCATTGTGAAAAATTTCGGGCATTATCAGCTTTTTTCGAAACTCTTACAAGTCCGCGATAAGTGTTATTACTCTTACCGGCGGAAATACCCTTTGAAATAATTGTACTCTTGGTGTTTTTACCAATGTGAATCATTTTAGTTCCGGTATCAGCCTGTTGGTGATGGTTGGTGACCGCAACTGAATAAAATTCACCAATGGAATTATCACCAAGTAGTGTACAACTTGGATATTTCCATGTTATTGCTGAGCCTGTTTCTACTTGTGTCCAGCTGATCTTTGAATTATGACCTTTACATAATCCGCGTTTGGTCACAAAGTTGTAGATACCACCAACGCCGTTTTTATCTCCCGGATACCAGTTTTGTACTGTGGAGTACTTAACTTCTGCATCATCGTGTGTGATAATTTCAACAATTGCAGCGTGAAGCTGATTCTCGTCTCGCTGTGGTGCGGTACAACCTTCTAAGTAACTAACGTATGAGCCTTCATCAGCAACCAGCAACGTTCTCTCGAACTGTCCGGTGTTAGCGGCGTTAATTCTAAAGTAAGTGCTAAGTTCAATTGGACATCTTACACCTTTGGGGATGTAACAAAATGATCCATCACTGAATACTGCACAATTTAAAGCGGCAAAAAAGTTGTCAGTGTATGGTACAACCGTTCCCATGTATTTTTTAACCAATTCAGGATGTTCTTTTACTGCATCACTAAATGAGCAAAAGATAATACCATGTTTTGCCAAAGTATCCTGAAATGTAGTTTTAACAGATACACTGTCGATTACAGCATCAACAGCTACACCTGTAAGCATTTTTTGTTCATCCAAAGAAATCCCCAGTTTCTTGAATGTATCCAATAATTCCGGATCTACTTCATCAAGGCTTTCTAGTTCTTTCTTCTGCTTTGGAGCAGCATAATAGATTATGTTTTGGTAATCAATTGGTGGATGATTAAGTAGTGCCCAGTCGGGTTCCTCAATCGTTAACCAATGTCGATATGCTTTTAATCTATATTCCAGAAGCCATTCGGGCTCATTCTTTTTATTTGATATATAATGTATTGTATCTTCTGTAAGACCAATTGGTGCTGTTTCTGTTTCAATGTCAGTAACAAAACCATATTTATATTCGCTGGATGTAACCTCTTCTAGTATATTTCCTTTTTCCTTTTCTTCGTTCATTACATTCCTATTTAGAATAATTATAAATAAGTTTGCAAAATTAGTAAATTTACTCATACTTAGTAATGTAATTCATATGTTAATTCAATAATTGTATTTTTGTATAAACAATCAGTTTTATTATAAAGTAAACATATAAATACCTAATATTATGGATGATAACTGTAGTGCAGAAGAGCTAGTTTCTAGGGTGAAGATTATATTGAAAAATGCGAACTTTTGTCATCTGGGGATGTGCAGGTCTAATATGCCATATGTTGTAACAGTTAATTTTGGCTATGATGATAACTATATTTATTTCCATACCTCCCAGAAAGGAAAGAAAAATGAAATCATTAAAGAAAACCCAAATGTTTGTTTTGAATTAAACTATGGTGGAGAAGTTTATTCAAATAAAAATGCTTGTAATTGGGGTACAAAATTCAGATCTCTCATTGGAGAAGGAAAGGCAGAGCTAATAGAAGACGAGGTTATAAAGAACAATGCATTGGCTGAAATAATGAAAAAGTATTCAGGTTCTAAAGACCATGAATTTAATGAACATGTGCTTTCACATACATATGTTTACCGCATTAGATTGAATAATGCAACGGTAAGCCAGAATAAAATGTATTGGTAAATTTTGAGTTGATAAACTATTGTACCTGTGGCAGTAATATCATTTCAAGAAGGTAGGTAATAAAGCTTAGAACTATACTAAAAATTAGCGCCCACCAAAATCCTGCTACTTTGAAACCACCAACCATCGAGCTTGCAAGCATAATTATCAAAGCATTAATCACAAATAAGAATAATCCAAATGTTATAATCGTAATTGGAATAGACAGAAATACCATTACTGGTGTTACAAAGTAATTTAGCAAACCCAGAACTATAGCAACAATAACAGCTGTTCCAAAGTTTTTAATGCTTATACCAGGAAGTATTGCAGCTGTGATTAAAACGGCAACAGCAATTACTAAGATTTGAATAATGATGTTTATCATAATAACAGTCTTTGATTAATAATGGTTAAAGTTATGAAGATTTTTGTAAAATCAGAATCTCAAATTCAATTACATTACTAATTAGTTTTTTCAAAATCTAATTTATACTAAATCCATAAAGAAATTCGAAATTAACCTGGTCATCATGGAATCTGTATGCTGATCTTACACCAAGCCTGATATTTGGTATCAGACTAAGAAAATTCCAATCCGTGTATAATTCCAAACCAGTTGAACTATAATTTTCAGATTTTAAGTTGCTGAAGCTATCACCAATAACATAGTCATAGAAAACATGTGCAGTAATTCTCTTTAAATAGGCTATTGCAGGAAAATTAAGGTCAGGATAAATAATAGGCAGAGCGTATTCACTTTTTAAACTCATCATATTATTCAATCTAATCCCTGTATAACCTCTAGGAGTGCTAATCATATTGCTATAATTGTAATTGCCTTCTTTTGTGTATTGATATGCAGCATATATTCTTATACCATGGTGATTAATAATACCTGGTAAAAATACTGTTCCAGTTAAACCTGAAATCATACTAGCAGAACTAGAAAAGGGAGTGTGTCGTAGAAATAGGTTTGTAGATAAACCTATTTTAGGAAAAATATCTCTTAATGATCTTTTACGTTGAATGTATCCATACAAACCATAGGAAAGTGAAGTAACCTGATCTTCTTTCAATGTTTGATCAGTTATTATATTCAGGAATTTCTGATCACCAGTTATTGATGGTTGGATTCCTGTAACCCAGGCATTCCTTGTGAGATTAAGCGGTAGCGATAATCCAAATGATATGTTTGTTTCCATCCATTTAACCTCTTGGGTCATCATGTTTGTATCAATGTAATTTACTCTTCTTAAGCCATAATCTCCCGAGATATTGATTGTAGGATACCAACCTGCATAAGTGAAATCAACCTTTGTCTTTCCTGCATTTTCATTGGGATCATAGTAATATCCAATTGTGCCATATGCAGTGCTTAATATGTTCTGGGTGAGTATATTTACTCCTGGTTGGAAATCATAATTATTGAGGTCAACTGCAGCTAATCCCCAGCTATGTAAATTAAATAAGTGGCCGGTTCTGCTATACTTTTTTTCCTGGTATTCGACTTGTGGCACTTCTATTTCGTCCAAATTGAATTGATCGTCAGTAACTAATTCATCAATTAAATAGGAAGCTTTAAGGTTATTGAGTTTTACTTCGTTGGTATGGTCATAAACAAAAGGAATAGAACTTATTCTATAGCCATCGCTAGTATAACAAGCAATATGAATCTCATTATTATCGATTGAAAATACAGGATCTGTTGCGCCAAATCTTACATTAGTGAGTTTATGACTTCTTCCATTTTTAAGATTGTATAAGTAAATATCACTAGTTCCTTCATATGCCCCAGAATATATTATATGGTTATCCTTCATAACAGGACGAGATATATTGGTGTATCCTTCGGGTAGTATCAGTTCATATTCCCAAGAGGTCGCATTTATTTTAATTATGCTTTTACCATTATTTCCAACTACTACCGAAACAATATATTTGTCGTCATTTGACCATCTTGGATGTGTAAAAAACAGGTTATTATCGGTTGTAAATTCATTTGTAATATTGCCTGAAACAATATCGATTACTACCAATGAGTAATTATTTTCTTCACTAACCTTAACAGCAACTATTTTACTCGATTTATTGGCTAAAGCGGGAGCAAATAATCTACTTTTTTTTGAGATCTGTGCCAGTTTTTTGCTATTATAATTGTATATTTTTATCACAGAATAGTCTCTGTTTGACCATCTGGGATCGTAAGTTTTTTCGTTCCAGCATATCAAACTGTCGTTGGCAGATAAAGACTCCCGAAAATCATATCCCGGAGTAGTTAGTCTTTTTTCACTTCCATCAGGGAATACTTTTACAATACGGTTTATATCATCAATTCCTATTTTCTCTACAATAAAACTACCATCTGATATGGGGTTGATAAATCTATAATTGGTAAAATGTTTATTCTTTTCAGGTGTAATCATAACGGGATCCTGTTTCGTTGAATCCTCAGATATCCATATGTTTTTACTTGTTAGAAGTGCTTTTTTATAGAACTTAACTTTTCCTGTACCTGTTTTCTCTTTTAAGGAACATGTAAAAGGGACAAGTGTATAAGGTCTGCGGGCAACTTTGTTTAATGTGCTATTCCATAGATTGTTACCAAAGTGAATATTGCCATAGGTAATTAATTCATACCCAAGTGTGTAGTGATCTGGTGTGTAATTTTTATATGATCCATAAAGTGCTTTATCATATGAATAAATCTTTTTATCCAATACTTGAGCCTTTAAGTCCATTGAAAAATCCGGAGAACGACCCCTTCCACTGCTACTATATATGGTTTCACTATAAACGGCATCACCCTCAATAAACCAAAAGGGTAGAAAAACTCCCAATATTCCAGCAACAGCCTGCTCACCAAATGCATATGATAATCCTTTTGTTAATCCTTGGTTAAGTTTTTGCATCTGGGCTACATGCCGGTATTCATGGAGTGTTAATTGTTTTGCCCATGTTTGCGCATATGTGTTCTGGTCTGGCATTTCAAAGAAGTCACCATGCATAGGAGTTGGATTTACCATAGCATTTGAAGTTACCGACCTGTTGTGAAGAACAATCTGGAATTTCTTATTGTTTTCCAAATACGGACTACTAACTTCATTTCGTGATAATTCCAAAAGGTTAGCATATTCCTGTGCTTTCTTTTGATAACCATCGGGATAGATTATTCTAAAATATGGTGAATTTAGTTGTTTCCATTTTATTGATGCTGGATCTTGACCAATAACATAATATTGTGAGAATAAACTGCCTGAGGAAAAGAATATAAATATGATGATTAGAATATATTGCAAATGGGATTTCATGTTCCAAATATAGAATAATAATATAATAAGATGCATCGAAATAGATCCTGGTTAAGTAGATCTAACTTACGTAAATATAATTAGGAATAATTCTCAACAAAAAACTCCCATAGAGGATCTTTTGGAGGAGGGGCAACCACTTTTATATTCTCTTTCTTTACAGGGTGAATAAACTCCAATGACCTTGCATGAAGACTAATTGATGCATCTTTATTACTTCTAGGAGCACCATATTTTAGGTCACCTTTTATTGGGCACCCAATTTTGGCTAACTGTGCTCTAATTTGATGATGGCGTCCTGTTTTGAGCTCTATTTCTAGTAGAAAATAATTACTACTTTCTCCTATTAACTTATAGGTAAGCACTCCTTCTTTTGAATCAGCTTTATCAGTATCGTAAGCAATTGATTTATTCTTCTTAGGATATCTAATAAGATAATGCTTTAACTCTGCTTCCGGAGATTTTGGTCTGTTTTGTACGATTGCCCAGTAGATTTTCTTAATCCCACGTTTCTTCACCAGTTCATTCATTCTGGTAAGAGCTTTCCCGGTTTTTGCCATCGCAATAGCTCCGCTTACAGGGCGATCTATACGATGAATTACTCCGGTAAATACGTTTCCAGGTTTATTGTATTTATCTCTAATGAACTCCTTAACTTCCTCGCTTAATGGCAAATCACCAGTTTTGTCACCTTGTACAATCTCAGAAGGTAACTTATTAATAATAATAAGATGATTGTCTTCGTAAAGAACTCGGGACGATATCGGGGATTTTAGGGTTGTCAAGTTGTCGTTGTTATCGGGTTGTAGTTGTTGTCGTTGATAAAGAGTTGTCGGGTTGTCGAGTTTTCGTTGTTATTGAGTTGTTAGATTTTACTGAACTATGATAACTATGACAACTATGATAACCATGACAATATTTTAATACTTCTCCTTATCATTGGGAAATCTCACTTCCTTAACATCATCGATATATGATACAAAAGCTTTAATCATTTCGTCATGTAGATTATGATATCTTCTTAAAAATCTAGGTGAGAAATCTTGATTGATACCAAGCATATCGTGTAATACAAGAACCTGTCCATCAACATGAGGTCCTGCACCAATTCCAATTGTAGGTATTGAAATAGAGTTAGTTACATCTGCCGCTAATGTTGCAGGGATTTTTTCAAGTACAACACCAAAGCATCCTGCACTTTCAAGAATTTTTGCATCACGCTTTAGTTTTTCTGCTTCTTCTTGTCCGGTTGCACGAACAACATAGGTGCCAAATTTATTTATTGATTGTGGGGTAAGTCCTAGATGGCCTATAACCGGGATACCTGCGCTCAGAATTCTGTCGACTGATTCAAGGATTTCCTCTCCACCTTCAACTTTAATTGCATTGGCTCCTGATTCTTTCATAATTCGAATCGCTGAGTAAAGTGCTTCCTTAGAATTCCCTTGGTAAGTTCCAAATGGAAGGTCAACTACCACCAATGCCCGCTCAACAGCTCTCATTACCGAAGAAGCATGGTATATCATCTGGTCCAGGGTTATTGGTAGGGTTGTATTGTGCCCAGCCATAACATTTGAAGCTGAGTCACCAACTAGAATTACATCAATTCTGGCTTCATCAAGTAACTTTGCAGTGGAATAATCGTAGCCCGTAAGCATTGCAATTTTTTCACCCTTTTGCTTCATCTCCTGAAGCACATGAGTAGTGATCTTTGGAAGTTCCCTGGTTGTATTCATTATTTACAATGTAAGATGAGTGGCAAAAGTATCAAATTTGACAAATATTGGTTATAAATGTTGCGATTCATTTCAAATACAGTTGTTGATCTTACATATATTATCGTCAAGCATCAATTACAGTAATAGAATTATAATAAATTTGCACCTTTTAAGTTTACCCTGTAATGAATGCCAGAAGTATATTATACAAGACAATATTTTTAACTGCTGTAATACTATTATCAGCTGTTCCGACAATTTTAATGTCTCAAACAGCGATAGTTGAGGGTAAGGTTGTTGATGAAAACAATAATCCCGTTGAGCTTGCTAATGTTGCTATTATTGGTGAGTCAGGTGGTACAACAACGGATAAAAAAGGTCAGTATAAACTTGAGGTTCCAGCCAATAAAGAAGTTGAAATAGCTGTAACTTTCGTTGGCTTTACAGATAACAAGAATAAAGTAAATCTTAAACCCGGTGAGGTCAAGAAGGTTAATGTCAGATTAGAATCCTCTACTACTAACTTACCAGGTTTTGAAGTGCGGGATGAGCAACTGCGTACTCAGAGTATGGTTCGACTTAATCCTAAAGATGCAAGTTTGGCGCCCTCTCTTGGAGAAGGTGTTGCTGATATTATCAAAACACTACCAGGTGTTTCATCCACAAATGAAATGAGTTCCCAATATTCAGTTCGAGGAGGTAATTTTGATGAAAATCTGGTATATGTTAATGATATAGATATATATAGACCTTTTCTTGTAAACTCCGGACAACAAGAAGGATTAAGCTTTGTAAACTCAGAACTAGTTTCATCTCTGTTGTTTTCAGCAGGGGGATTTGGTGTACAGTATGGTGATAAAATGTCTTCAGTACTGGATGTTGAATATAAGACTCCAACAGAATTTGGTGGTTCATTTTCTGCAAGCTTATTGGGAGCAGACTTAAATTTTGGAGGAACAGCAGCGAAGAATAAGTTTACCTATCTCGTGGGTGCTAGGTATAAAACAAATACATACCTACTGAATACTCTGGAGACACAAGGGGAGTATCAACCCAGGTTTATCGATATACAATCATTGTTTACCTACAAACTAAGTGATAAATGGGACCTTTCATTTCTTGGATATTATTCTCAGAATAAATACAAAGTAGTCCCAGCAAACCGAGAAACCGACTTTGGGACATTTCAGGAAGTAATTAGGTTTAAGGTTTATTTTGATGGAAATGAGGTTGACAGGTATGATATGTATCAGGGAGGCTTAACTCTTGGTTATAAACCTGCAAAGAATACAGATTTGAAACTGATAGTATCTGCTTTTAATACAAACGAATCAGAAACATATGATATTCAGGGTCAGTATTGGATAGGCCAAGTTGAAACAAGTTTAGGAAGTGATGAATATGGTGAAGCTGTACAAACCCAAGGCATTGGTACTTATCTGCTTCATGCTCGTAATTATTTCAAAGCCAGGGTGGTTAGCGTAGAGCATAAAGGTGCAATCATAAATAATAAAAGTACATTAAGGTGGGGTGTTAAGTATCAAAATCAATATGTTGATGATAAATTACGCGAGTGGGAAATGGTTGATTCTGCTGGCTATTCACTACCTAATCCAATCGCAATTCCTGGAGCACCTGTTCCTGTAAATGGTAATCTGGAAATACAAGATTTTGTAAGCGCTAATAATACTTTGACTACAAACCGTTTTGCAGCATATTTATCTGATCAATGGAAATTTGTAACTAAAAATAATAGTGAAATAACTATTGCAGCAGGGTTAAGAGCGAATTATTGGGATTACAATGAAGAGTTTTTATTGGCCCCTCGTGCTAACTTCTCATACAAACCTGGTAAAAATCCAAATCTGGTTTTTAGATTTGCAACAGGTATTTATTATCAAACTCCCTTTTACAGGGAAATGCGAAGCATAGAAGGTGAGCTTAATAAGGATGTGAAATCACAAAAGTCAACTCACTTTATTGTTGGTAGTGATTTAAGGTTTAGAACATGGAATAGACCGTTTATTTTTACAACAGAAGTTTATTATAAAAAATTGGATAACCTTATTCCATATTATGTTGAGAATGTTAGAATAAGATACCTTACTGATCAAACCGCAGATGGATATGCTGCTGGAGTCGATTTTAAGCTTTATGGCGAATTTGTTAAAGGAATCGACAGCTGGTTGAGTTTATCAATTATGCAGTCAATGGAAGATATCCATGGTGATTTTTACTATGATTATTATAATGCAGAGGGAGAAAAAATCATTTCAGGAATAACTGTTGACAATGAAGTAGCGGATAGTGTTAGGGTTGAACCTGGTTATATACCACGACCAAGTGATCAAAGGGTTAATTTTTCTATTTTCTTCCAGGATTATATACCAAACCATCCGTATTTGAAAATGCATTTGCGATTACTATTTAGTACAGGAATGCCATTTGGAGCTCCGGATACTGAAAGATATGCTCATACATTAAGGATGCCGGATTATCGTCGTGTTGATATCGGTTTCTCATATCAGTTTATCAATGAAGGCACTACCTTTGGAGATAAGAATCCATTTAAGAATTTTAAAAATATGTGGGTAAGTCTTGAAGTATTTAATTTATTACAGATTTATAATACTGTATCATACATATGGATAAAGGATATTGACAATCGTCAGTATGCAGTACCCAATTATCTTACACCCAGATTGTTGAATATTAAACTTACTGCAGAATTTTAGTGAAATTCAAGTTTTAGTTTAAAGACTTATTCCGATTATTTCTTCTTCCCTTTATCAATATTAATCCTGTATATCAACCAGATAAACAACTAGTGACATAAAGAGGTATAGAAGTACAATAAATGGAATTGCTATAATCTGAAGCGTAAGTATAAGAACCAAAGAGATTCCAAGAAATATGTACTTAGTCATATTATCCTTAAAACCAAATCCCTTAAATTTTAATGCGAACATGGGAAATTTTGATACCATTAATAGTGATCCAAAAATAGCTACTGCCAATAGGAAGTATGTATCGGTAATTATTTGATAGAAAAATGCTTTGTCTTCAATAAGGTATGTTCTAATTAATGGCAAGGAAGCCACAAGAGCTCCCATGGCAGGAATTGGCAAACCCTTAAATGAATTTGTTTGCTCAGTATCCGTATTAAATATTGCTAAGCGAAGTGCGCCAAAAGCAGGAATAATAAATGCCATAAAAGGCAATAAGCTAAAATTTTCACCTGTATTTCCAGGTTGTCCATGACTAATATTCAACATATAAAACATTATAAACCCGGGAGCAACACCGAATGAAACTACATCTGCTAAAGAATCAAGTTGAGCACCAACCTCTGATTTAGCGTTGAGTAACCTTGCAGCCAATCCATCGAAAAAATCAAAACCGGCAGCAATAAAAATAAACCAGCCAGCAAGTTCAATATTGCCATTCATTATACAATAAATCGATAGTATTCCTGATAGGAGGTTGAAGAGAGTAATAATGTTTGGTATATGGTTTTTCATCTCTAGAAATTGTTAATTTTCAAGTTATCAAATTTACATTTTTAATCCGATTTTCTAGATATTCGGATTGGAAAAATAAATTGAGTACTTTTATTACTCAATTTCATATGTTTATGGAAATGATACTCTCAATCAATTTCATTGTTTTATATTATGCATTATTTTTGCAGCTTGAAAACCATGAAATCAGTAAGAAATATAGAAATAGAGGATTATAATTATAATCTTCCAGATTCAATGATTGCAAAATACCCATTGGAGAAAAGGGATTTCTCAAAACTTTTGTGGGTTAATAATGGAATTGTTGAGGAAAAGAAATTCATTGATCTACCATCCTTACTTCCAAAAAACTCAATATTGCTCTTTAATGAGACTAAGGTTGTAAATGCCCGATTGATATTCAAGAAAAGTACGGGAGCAACAATTGAAATATTTTGTCTGGAGCCTGTGGAACCAGTAAATGATTTTCAACTTGCCTACCAGCAAACTTGTCCAGTGGTTTGGAAATGTCTTGTGGGGAATGCTAAACGTTGGAAATCTGGGAAACTTGCTCTGGAGTTTAATATCAATAATAAGTTAGTTATCCTTAATTCAGAATTGGTTGATAAATTGTCTGATGGTTATTTGGTTAGTTTTAGTTGGAATGATGAATCAACCACCTTCTCTGAGATTATTAGTAATTGTGGGATGATACCAATTCCACCCTATTTAAATCGTAAATCCGAAGATCAGGATAAAAAGAGGTACCAAACAATTTATGCTGAGTATGAAGGATCAGTTGCTGCTCCAACAGCTGGTTTGCATTTCACTGAAAAGGTATTTTCACAGTTTGGTAGTTTGGGAATTGAAACGGATAAACTTACACTTCATGTTGGTGCAGGAACCTTTAAGCCGGTTGTTTCTCAAAAAATCAGCGATCATGAAATGCATACAGAGAAGGTAATTATTAGTATTGATACCCTTAAGCATATTCTCAATAAAATCAATGATCCCATAATCCCGGTTGGTACAACAAGTATGCGTACTCTTGAGAGTTTGTATTGGATGGCTGTAAAATTGCTTGATGGAAATATTGCTTTTGAAGTGGAGCAATGGGATCCCTATGAATTAGTAGATTCATCAGATTTAACTTCCAAAGGTGCATTGGAAGTACTAATTAAGTATCTGGAGGATAATAATCTGACAGAAATAAAGGGAGAAACAAGATTACTCATTGCACCCGGATATAAATTCAGGTTTGCAAAGGGTCTTGTAACTAATTTCCATCAACCCAAAAGCACATTGCTGCTGCTTGTGTCAGCATTGGTTGGGAAGAAATGGAAAGATGCATATGATTTTGCACTTGCAAATAACTTTAGGTTTTTAAGTTATGGTGACAGTTGTTTGTTTTTAAATGACGCACAAGATTAATCTGACGAAAAGAATTTTTTACTATATTTAGCATTCACACTTGATCTCTTTTATACATTTATAATACACCTCATGAGAAATACTAAAATACTGTCCTTATTGCTTATTGTAATTATGATTTATTCATGTAACTCTGTACCTGTTACCGGAAGAAAGCAATTAACAATTATCCCAGATAGTGAATTAATGGCTATGAGTTTTCAGCAATATGACGATTTTCTAAAGGAAAATCCTCCTAGTAAGGATCGGGAACAAACTCAGGTTGTTAAGAATATTGGTAACAGAATAAAGAATTCCGTGGAAGATTATATGGATGATAATAATATGTCGCATATGCTTGATGGATATGATTGGGAATTCAATTACGTTGACAGCGAACAGGTAAATGCATGGTGTATGCCAGGTGGTAAGGTAGTTGTTTATAGTGGAATTATACCGGTTACAAAAAGTGAATCAGGACTTGCGGTTGTTATGGGACATGAGATTGCCCATGCAATTGCGGATCATGGTAATGAAAGAATGAGTCAGGAGCTAATAAGGCAAGCCGGAGGTATAGGGTTGATGGTAGCCTTAAATGAGCAGCCTGAAGAAACTCAGGCATTATGGATGGCAGTTTATGGTGTTGGCACAGAAGTAGCTGCGATGCTACCATATAGTAGATTACATGAGAGTGAAGCGGATAAAATGGGATTGATGTTTATGGCAATGGCTGGATATGATCCGAGAGAGGCCCCATCATTTTGGCAAAGGATGTCATCACAATCAGGAGGTCAAAAACCACCAGAATTTTTAAGCACCCATCCATCAGATCAAACACGAGTTAATAATCTAAATGAATGGATGCCTGAAGCTATGACTTATTATAATAACAATAAGGGAAAAAGTAATAGTAACAATGATGGATCATCTCGACAAACCATCAAGATGTTCAATTACTAATTATATATTTATAGCTACTACTTCCTTAATTTCAGGTAATACCTTTTTAAGAGTGGTTTCAACACCATTCTTAAGTGTAACTGTACTAAAAGCGCATGATCCACATGCTCCCATTAGTTCAACGTTTACAGTATTATCATCAGTAATATTCACAAATTTGATATCTCCTCCATCAGCTTGTAAATAGGGTCTTACTTGATCAAGAACGTTTAGTACCTTTTCAGTTAACTCTTCTTTAGTCTTTTCCATGTTTGTAGTGGATTATAGTTTATTTATTTCGTTTTGTACATTCTTTGCGATTTCAATGAAGCTTTTTCCAACAATGCTGTTTTCATCAAGTACGATTGGTGTTCCACCATCTCCTGATTCAACTATTTGTTCTTTAATTGGAATTCTTCCTAGCACTGGAATATCTAATTCTTTGGCTAACTCATCAGTAGCTCCTTTACCAAATATGTAATATTTTTTGTTAGGTAATTCATCGGGAGTGAAGTATGACATATTTTCAACCAAACCTAGTAATGGAATGGTAAGCTTATCCTGACGATACATCATAGCAGCACGACGAACATCTGCTGTTGCAACTTTTTGAGGGGTTGTTACTAGAACTGTTCCCCTGATGTTATATGATTGCGCAAGAGTTAGCTGAATGTCACCTGTTCCAGGAGGCATGTCGATAACCAAAAAATCTAGGTTGCCCCATTCGGAATCTTTCATTAATTGATTGAAAGCATTGTTTATCATGGATCCTCTCCACATTAATGCCTGATCTGGTTGTACAAAAAATCCCAATGAGAGAATTTTTACACCATGATTTTCTAGAGGTACCATTAGTTGCTTACCTTCTCTTTCAATAACACCGGGTTGTTGTCCCTCAACACCAAACATAATTGGAACAGATGGTCCCATTATATCAGCATCTAGAATTCCAACTGAATGTCCGGATTTAGAAAGTGCAATGGCTAGGTTAGATGCAACCGTTGATTTACCAACTCCACCTTTACCAGCGATAACTGCAATAATGTTTTTAACTCCAGATAATGGCCCTAAACCTTTATCTTTCTCGGCAATTGGCAATACTTCAACATTAATTTCCTGACCAAATTTTTCCTTAAGAGCTTTCACAATTGAATTATAGACAATTCCCACTGAAGGGTCATCTAACTTAGGAAAAACAACCGAAACTTTAATGTTAGTGCCTACTATCTCAATGTTGTCGATCATATTTAAATCAACGATATTGTTTTGCTTGGCAAAGAAGATAACCTCTTTTAATACAGCAGTAACATCGTGATTCGTGATGAATTTTGACATATAATTTTTATTTAGATTAAATAGTAATAAGAAAAATATAAGCGACAAAATTACAATTTATTTTCATGTAGGGTAATCTTGGATTAATTTATACAACTTCCAAATTAGAAATCCATTATATTACCTGTGAATTATCATAAAAAATAAATTTAATTACCATTAATTCCTAAATTTGAACATTACTAAAAATCCAAAAAAATTAATATGAAGAGCGCGTTTTTAATCATGGTTTTTGTTTTCAGTATTTTGATGATTCATGCACAACATGATGTAATTTATCCTGAAATTGGTAAAACAAGTATTCGGAAATGTACCATTACAAATGTTACAAAAGGAAATGTTGTACACTATGTGAAGGATTCATTAACCTCTGTAATTGAGGCAGTAGCCATTAAAAGGGATGGTAAATACATGGATCTTTATCCTGAGGAAATAGATGATGTATTACTACAAGATGCAACTTATGAAGATAAAAGTTATAATTACTATAAGAAGCAATATAACAGTGCAATTAAAGCAAGAAATATTGGTATTGGGCTTACAATAGCTGGCTTAGGTGCTGGTGTTATAGGAGGACTAACTCTTGGTAGTGGCCATAATGATAATGAATCAAAAGGTATTCTAACAATACTCTATATCGGTGGAGGTGTACTTACCAATGCCGGAATCATTCTTTGGATAGCTGAAGGGTCGAGGGCAGCTAACAATTATAGGGCAATGAAAAGAGCCAGAAACAATGTTAATCTATCATTAGGTTTCACCAATAATGGAATAGGGTTACACCTCACATTTAATAATTAAACCAACTTGTTCGATGCCAGTAAATCAGCTTCATAAAGTTGCCAGAAAAATAATTTGCAAAATCATTTGAATAATTGAAAAATTATGTCTTATTTTGCACTCCTTTTTTGAACAGGATTAAAAACTACGGAAAGATGTCAAGAATTTGCCAGATAACAGGAAAGAAAGTGATTTCAGGAAATAATGTAAGTCACTCACATGCTAAAACAAGAAGAAAGTTTCAACCAAACTTACATACAAAGAGATTTTTTGTGCCAGAAACAGGTGAATGGATTACTTTAATGGTAAGTGCAAATGGTATTCGCACTATCAATAAAAAAGGTATTTCTGTTGCTTTAAAAGATGCTTCTGAAAAAGGGCACTATAAAGCATAGCCTATAAAAAATATTTGTTCAGATACTTAATTGGATTTGGACTTTGATAATAAAAAACAATCCTTTCAAGTTAGTCTTGGAAGGATTGTTTTTTTGTTTGTATGTGATTGTTTCTCTAGTAAACGTTAAGTTTTTCAACTATTGATCCACCTTCAGTTTCAATTTCAATCATGTAAATTCCATTCTCAAGAAATTCAATATTGAGGTTAATGCTATTTTGATCAAGAGCTACATCATATACTTTTTGACCACTAATATTGAAAAAGCGTATATGTTTAATCTTACTAGCCGCCTCAATGGTAACATTATCAGAAGTAGGGTTCGGATAAACTTTCGTGTATTTTTCTCCAAGCTCATTCATGCCTACAACTTGACCCAGATTAATCTTTTTAGTTTGCATCACTTCTTTAGTGTTTACATCCTGAACAAAGGCTACAAGTTCACAATTGTCGATATCGTAAGGAACATTAATTGAAAAGTTAATTTCAACTGGTACATCCAATGTAAAATCTGTTGGTGTTCCCAGAGATCCGGGATACATATCCCTACATACGAAATCCAGTACGTTCATTCCTTGCCAGTTATAGGCAATGTCGGATTCTGTTAATGCTAGAAATACACTCATGTTTGTACCACTGTATTCATATATTTTTTCAGCTGTAATAGTAACATCGAAATCAACTTCATTTGTTGTGATTATATCTAAATCAACATTAAACCATGATGGCTCCATAATACGGTTGTCAACCAGTGGATAATAAGTAGTATATAAACTTTGAGTTGCGCTTCCACCCACAACATCGCTACCACCATCGAACCATGCTGTAGGATATCCGGTTATATTGTAATAGCCATTCCGTGCTGCTGCTTCAGGAATATTGTAGGGGTCATTGCTATTATAAGAATGATATTCAATAACTGCAGCTTCGTGTCCGTTAGCTATTAATTCATCAGCTCCCATTGCAGAACCTGGGCAGTAAGGGCAGCCTGTACCTGTACCTATCTCAACCAGTACAACCTGTCTGTCGGTTCCTCCATCAATAATAACTTCAACTGGACCAGCTGGTGCTGACAAACCTGTTTCAATGTAAAATGCTTTAACTGTATAATTGTATGTTCCTGGGAGCTCAATCATATCGTCAAAGGTTAGCTCAGGGCTTATTCCCAATAATTCATCATTTCTGAAAGTATAATATGTAAATACATTACCAGTTGCAGGCGGGTCCCATGACAATGTTACATCCTGACCACTAACATCGGCAACAAGGTTCTGAGGCGCATCACCTAAAGGTGTGGATTCAAATACCACATCATCAAAATAATATTCCGGAGTTCCGGTTTCTTCCCATGCATAAAAATTCACAGCTCCGAGTTGTAATGGTCCGGGAGTACCAAATGTTCCGAGAGTCCATTGCCAGCCTATTAAAAAGTTACCATCAACAAATACTTCTGCCCAGTCATTATCCAAATCCACGTAGTTTTCAATTTCAAACCATGTATCATAATCAAATGAGAATGTAGCTGCTGCTGCAGATCCTGCATCAATTGTTCCTACTCCACCATTATCGAAATACAATTGGGTTCCCCATTGACTGTTACTGCCAGCAAATTCCTGAAGTACATTATAATATCCTACTTTTCCAGCAGGTATGTACATGTAGAAACTCACTCGGAATCTTCCGGTAGTGGAATCTCCAAGTAGAAGAACGTTATCATTTCCAGCAGCAATTTTTACGCTGTTTGGTGATGTGTTAGATTGTTCATCCGACACATAAGGATCTTCGCTACTTCCTGGGTTTGCGCTCCATGTTGACCATGGAAGGCCTGATTGCTCAGCTAGCCTAACTCCAGCTGTATAGCTGTCAAAGTCATCTTCAAAAATTTGTGCTTGAATTGTCGTAAAAGCAACAAATAGTAAGATACTCAATAAGTAAATTTTTTTCATAAAGTAATTTTTAATGTTAGTTGTTCACAATAATTGTTTTCAAAGTTAAAAAAACATCATCATGATTAGGAATTAATTAAAGATGAAGAAGTGTTATTTCAATATGGTTACAACTATGGTTCGGTTATTCCTAGGGCCATCAAATTCACAAAGGAATATGTTTTGCCAGGTGGAAAGCCCCATCTTACCATTAATTATAGGTATTGTTTCCGATGGTCCGATTAGTCCGGCTTTTAGATGAGAATCTCCATTCCCATCCTGAGAATCATGAAGCCATTGCCCTCTGGGAATTATCTTTTGAAGGAAATTTACCACATCAAGTTGCACCGAATCATCCCAGTTTTCCTGTATCATAATTCCAGCTGTAGCACCCTGAACATATACATTTACCAGTCCTTCGTCAATTCCAGATGATGCGACGATGCTTTCAACCTTATTAGTGATATCATACAGACCTTCGCGACTATCAGTACTTATGGTTATTGTTTTCATAAAAAAAATACAAATTATGGAATTGTTGAAATTGCAACTGATCCGTTCATAGTTTAACCCATGTGTATAGAAAGTTAATAATTCATCATTTCTTTTTATACAGAGACTCGTATGTGTCGATCCATTGCTGAACGGTCATTTTTTCTGCCAGTTCTCCAATTAATTCATAGGTAATATTCTGTGGTTTTTTAAATCTAATGCAGCTTTTTCCCATATCAAGTTTAACTTTGCTCTGATTTGCATATTCAGATGTAAACCAATCCATTAGGTTCTTGTCAGAATAAACCCCCATATGATATACTGCAATATGATTCTTCTGTGAAGCAATATTAATAAACGGTAGCGGTAGTTTAGGATCACAGTGATAACCATCTGGGTATATGGAGTGGGGGACAACCCATCCAATCATACCATAACTCATGACCTCTTTAAATCCTTCTGGTATATTTGAGTTTATCTCATTTCTAAGTTGTGTGATAGCCTCTTTTCTATCGTCGGGTAGTTGGCTTATATATTCGTCGGCAGTTGTTGCTTTACTTTGCATAGCGTTAGTTAGTTTATTTAGTACGTACAAGATTTAAATGTTGGAAGTCGAAACTAAAATCAATATTAGGTGATATGCCTTCCATTGTAAAACTAGTTGCTTTTCCTTCTTTGTCAAGAGTAAAGCTTGCAAATGCATCACATTCCATATCTCTGTATTCCCATCTAATGGCAAAAGTGTTTGCTTTGTAGTATGACATTTTTCCCACAAGTCGTGGCGATCTTATGGATTTAATCCACAACTCTTTATCCTTGAGCCAAATCTCCATTTCACCAAACCAATCATCATTGAATGTTCCAACATAGTCTTCAAAGTTAAGGTGTTTAGTTTTTGCTTTGTGGGAAGTTTCCCAAACTGCTTCAACAACACTGTCTCCCTCTGCTTCTCTATCTTTAAGAGCTGAAGTCATTCTTCCTATCCAGTCAACACTGTCAACACCAATGTATGAGTCAATAATTAGATTTGGGATTGACAGAAAACTATATCCACCTGGATCAGCATTTGTGAGAACAACAACACCAAGATCAAGCTCAGGAATTAATATAGTTTGTGAAAGCATCCCAGGCATACCTCCGGTGTGACTTAATTTTATATGTCCAGCAATATCTCTTATTCCCCAACCAAGTCCATAAGAACTAAAATGAGTATTATAGGGATGTCTGCCATTTGCAGTAAATCCTCTATTTGTATAAGGGTGCCACATTTTGGCATGGTTTCTCTTTGAAATCAGACTAATAGAATCGTTAAGTGCACCATGGTTTAATTGCATTATCATCCATTTGCTTAAATCGTCAACGCTGGCATAGATACCTGCCGCTGCTGCTGCCATTGTTGCATCAAATTCTTCTATTTCCACAAACTCACCATCGATATATGAGTGTGGTTTAGCAATATTATTTTTAGATTCCAAGTTTCTTAATACACCGGCCGACTCATTCATATTGAGAGGATCCATAATTCTTGATTCCACAAATTCACTCCAAGTATTACCTGTTTTCCTCACAATTATTTCACCAGCAACGATATAGAGCAAATTGTCATAGTCATATTTTGTTCTAAAATCAGAAACAGGTGTTTGATATTGAAAACTTGTAATAACATCATTAACTGTAAAATCATTACCATCAGGAATCCACATCAGGTCTCCTGCACCTAAATCAAGTCCACTACGATGTGTTAATAAATCGATGATAGTAAAATTTGCCGTTACATATGTATCATACATCTTAAATTCAGGGATATGATCCACAACTTTGTCGTTCCATCCTATTTTTCCCTCATCAACCAATATAGCCAATGCAGCAGATGTAAAAGCTTTGCTATTTGATGCGATTGAGAATCTGGTATGATTATCAACTTTTGCACCTGTTTCCATAGAAGCAAGTCCATACCCCTTGGAGTGAACAATTTCACCGTCTTTTACAACTGCAACAGCAAGTCCAGCATGCTGATTACTATCCATTGCTACCTGAACTATTGAATCAATCTGTAAAGATGTTAATCCTTGTGAATAAGCTGTTTGCAATCCTATTGCAAGAATTATAATTATTATGAATGGCTTTGTTATCTTCATGATGTGATGTTTAGTTTAGATCAAAAATAGAAATTTTGTTGAATTGAAAAGTTAAAAATGTTAGCTAAGTGCCCATTCAACAGCCTTGTGGGCGTGAATGGTTGTTGTGTCGAAAACATGGATATTCACATCAGAATTAGAAATAAGAAGTGGTATTTCAGTACATCCAAGAATAACACCTTCAGCTCCTTGTTCTTCCAAATGTCCAATTATTTCTTTATAAACCTCCCTTGATTCATCCAGAATTTTACCCTGAACCAACTCACCATAAATGATATTATGAATTAGATCTCTCTCTTTATCATTGGGAATAATAACCTCAATGCCAAAATGATCGTTAATATATTTCTTATAGAAGTCTTTTTCCATGGTAAATTTAGTACCAAGCAGAGCAACTTTTTTTAATCCTTGAGATTCAATTTCCATACCAGTTGCTTGAGCAATATGAAGAAATGGTATTGATATATTATCTAGAATTGCCGGTGTGCATAGGTGCATTGTGTTTGTACATAATACCGCAATGTCA
>CALCGQ010000057.1 GCA_937901015.1 uncultured Bacteroidota bacterium
TCAACATCAACACAACTATGGCCAGTTTGGATGGATAATTCAACTGGTACATATCAAATTTGGACTTCTCCCATTAACTTCACCGATATAGATTATATTGATAACCAAAATGACTTATCCATAAACCTGTATCCTAACTTCCCAAACCCATTTCGAAGCAGCACAACAATTTCATTTGGAGTAAAGTCTGAATCTAATGTAGTAATTAGTATTATGGATAACTACGGTAATGAAATAACCATAGTTGATGAGAGATATATTCCTGGTAAATATGAGTTGCAAATATCAAGGAAAGAATTAAATCTGGGGCAAGGGGTCTACATAATTAAAATGGAATCTGAGGAAATTATTTTAACCCGAAAGATGCTGTTAATCAACTAATATCATTGTCTTCATTTCTGACACAACTTCATCACCAATAATCCGATAATAATAAATACCAGGCGATAATACTTTATTGGTAATAATAACCTGATAATGCCCATCTCCTTTTTCCTCAGGAATAAAACTAGCAATTTCATCACCCATTATATTATAAACCATTAGAGAAATTGGACTTAATAATTCAGTTTCAACACACTCAAATTCAATTTTAGTAGAATTACGAAATGGATTAGGATAGTTCTGATGGATCTTAAACTTACTGTCATAATCAATCTCATCAATACTCACAGGAACTTGAGGCGCAAACTTCAAAAAAGCTCCATTGCTACCCACAGCATAACCATGTAATGAATCTGTAAAGGTTATATCAAAAATTGAATTTAACTCTGGTGTTGCTATCTCCGCCCAGGTATTACCAGTATCAACCGAGTAAATAAATTTATTCTCATAACCTAAGGGAGCCCATCCTTCTTTATCATTAACGAAGTCAACATCAAATGCAATCCCCTGAATTCCAACCTCATAATATTCCCAGGATACACCTCCGTTATTCGTTTTGGTAAAACCCACTCCAAATCCAAAATCAGGATCACCTCCGGAACCTATAACATTAACAGAGTCAAATGGATATAGTCCGTGAACTTCATCGGCAGGCGCATCCTCTGGATCTATTGCATACCACTTTTGTCCACCATTTGATGTACGCCATATTACTCCGGCAATATCAAATATTCCACCTGAAGCATAACCATATTGCTCATCATAGAATTCAATATTCAAAACGGGGAAAAATGCCAATGTGCTCGTGTCGATATCAGCCTGAATCCAATTTGATCCACCATCAACCGTTGAAACCAACGCATGTGGTGTTCCTCCCATCCATCCAGCTAATGAATCAAGATAGTAAATGGAAGTTATAAAAATATTATCCTCATGATATGAACTCGTATCCCAGTTGACACCTCCATCAATTGTTCTTAGAAGCAAAGTTCCATAAGGAAAACTAGAAAAACTATGGGAAGCAGCCCAGCCATAATATGAATTCAGAAAGAAAACATCAATAATATTATTGTTTGTAAGGCTTTCCTGAACTTCCCAACTTTGACCTCCATTGTTGGTATGCAAAATTGTTCCTGAATCACCAACTACCCATCCGGTTAGGCTATCGACGAAGGAAATAGAAATCAAGTTTTTTGTTGTGGGAATCGGCATTAACTCCCAGCTTCCCTGAGATAGGACACTGCTATGGATAACTAGCGCCATAAAAACTAAAAATACATGATTATAGGGTCTAAATGCCACCTTCATTGGTTCAAAGTAATTTATCTTATCATCAAAGGTAAAAATGTTAAGCAAAAGTACAGGAGTAATTGAGAAAAAGACCTTAAAAATGACTTGTTCTTAAAGTCTCTTTATCAAATTAAGATAAATTCTGTTGTAGATATTCTCCTTTTCGAATATACCTTCATATGCCATGGAAAGCGACAATTTAGGGATTATTCTCCATGTCAAGTTTAAATCTCCAACATGCTGAATAAGTGTAGATTCATATACTACAAACGTATAGTCAACGTAACGGTAACTTACTCCGCCATAGAGTTTTCCGGAGATAAGATCTTTTGATAAATTCAGACTATATACTTTTCCTGAAAGATAGCTACTTTCCATTGCCGTATAAGATAGAGTTGCAGATGCATCCAATCCCGGAATTCGACTGTATGATAAATAACCATAGTAATTTGTTGATGGTCTGGGATCATCATGCCGTGCGCGATAGCCAGCTTTAAAACCCAATGAAAGATATTTAATTGGTCGATAAGTTACCTGAGCTCTAACACCTTGAATATTTTTATCATCTATTAACTGTTGAACATAGTCTTTATATGTTTCATAATAGATCATATTCGATTGAGATCTATATGAAACAGATACGGATAATTGCCTGATAGGTCTAAATCTCAACATTAAGTAAAGATTGGTCAGGTTTATATTTGAACTTGCAACACCATTTACTTTTTGATATAACTCTAATTCTGCAGATCCAAGAAAATATAGGTTTTTTATTAGTGAATTATAATGTTGGATATATACAAATCGCCGATCAGTATTCCAATTATTCTCCTGATCTACGAATGCGAATGTGGTTTGTGCATTTCCATTCTTACCTTTATAATCATGACCCAGATATGCACCGTACTGAAATAAATTAAAGTTATAACTGTAATAGAGGTAATCTGGTCGCGAACCAACGAAAGCACCTACTGAGATCTGACCAAAGCTCTTTTCTGCCTGAAGACCATCTATTGCACCTACATTAGATAATTTCGGATTAATTTTCCGACCAAGCCAAATGTTTGTAGTATTATTAGGTTGATATTTCAATGCCAGATTATAAATCTTTAATCCATTAAAAATATTATCCTGGATTTCACTCCAGTTCTTATTTGTATGAATAAACGACAAATAGCTTTCTACTGAGAATTTCGAATCTCCAATATTTTTTGCATTCATGGAAAATGTATACCTCATTCTTTGAGTGTTTCCGCCATCCGTGTTCGAAAAATTAGAATATGAGGCAACCGATAATCTTCCAGATATTTTTTGTTTGTCTTTTTTAATATCAGATTCTGTACTGTCTGATTCTGTTTCCAGAAGCTTATCCTCAACAATCACTTCTTTATCAACTATAACCACCGAGGCAACTATAGGAGACTTTCTTGAAATCGACTTCACATTATCATTCACCTTGAGATTAATTCCTGAAATTGGAGTACAAACACATGACAATGAACTCAGATTACTTACAACTAAAGCTGGAATAAGCTGCCCGTCTTGTAACATCATAAGTGTATCGCCTACTGCAATTTGTTCTGTTGAATTAAATTTAACATATACATTTTGTGAAGTAATATATGAAACACTACCGTCAATAACGTCTGATACATCCTGACTTTGAACTCCAATAACCAGACATAGAAATATATATGCAATAGCTATTTTTTTCATTATCTTATGATTTTTATGGAGTGTCTAGTTAAGGATTTACTATCACCATCTGGATGACAATCCAAACAAGCTATACTACTATAAACGTAATTAGGTTCATCAGAATGTTCTGAATCCATATCAGCCTGATTATGTTCATGACAATCAATACAACTAAATAATTCGTAATTACTGGCATTTGTATGACACTCGGTACATGTATTCCATTCACCTTGATGCTCTCCACTATAAATTGGAAAATATTGGACATCATGTTCAAAGGTTGAAGGATCCCAAACAAATTCAGTATGACAAGTTAGACAGTCAGTTGAAAACTGAGCCGAAGCATGTGGTGGATCATTTGTTTGGTTATAATCATCCATATGGCACCCAACGCATGTAATTGGGGTTCCTGTATATTGATCTTCATGACAACTATTGCAGTCGATGCTTGTATGTGCTCCAGCTAGTACATAATAATCATTATGGATATCGAAGGATGCAGGCTGCCAACCAGGAGCCGTAGTATGACATGTTTCACAATCGGTAGTAAGATTAATAGCAACATGATTAGGGTTTGTACTCTGTTCAAAGTCGAGATTATGACAATCAATGCAAAGACTGGGTGTTTCAATATAACCGGTTTCATGACAACTAAGGCAATCAGTTGCTGTATGCGCACCGGTTAAAATATAATAATCATCGTGAACATCAAAAGTTGCAGGCTGCCAACCAGGAGCTGTAGTATGACATGTTTCACATTCATTTGACAACTCTATTGCCACATGGTTTGGATTTATGGTTTGATTAAATTGGGCAGTATGGCATTCAAAACAAACTGTTGATGTTCCAACATAACTGCTTGTGTGACAATCAGCACACTCCGTCGTAATATGCGCTCCTGTTAATGGGAATATTGATAAGTTATGATTAAAACTTCCTTCCTCAGAGCCTGTTGGATGACATTCCAAACATGCCGGACTACTATATAAATAACCACCGATACCCTGATGCTCATCATCCATATCATTTTTATTATGTTCGTGGCAGTCGATGCATGTAAATATTGAATAGTTTCCCGGACTTGTATGACAATCCACACAACTTGCCCATTCGCCATTATGTTCACCTGAATAAATTGGAAATACATTATCATGCTGGGTAAAATCAGCAGGTTTCCAACCAGGATTTGTTGTATGGCATTCTAAACAATCAGTTGATAAATCTGCCTGTTGGTGATTAGGAGATGTTGTGGTATTATAATCAGCTTGATGACAAGAAATACATTCAGATGAAATATTTGAATAGTCGGTTCCTGTGTGGCAACTAGCGCAATCATTAATTTTATGCCCAAGAGTCAAAGGGAAAAATCCATGAGAAAAACTTGATCCTACCCAGGAAAAAGCATTCATCTCATGACAATCGGCACATTCTGTGGAAAATCCATTTTCAGCATGATTAGGATTTGTTGTGCTTGCATAATCACTTTGATGACAATCAACACATTCAACACCTAAAGGCTCAAATTGTAATAATGAAGCCGACTTATGACAATCGTAACAATCGGCAGTAATATGTGCACCAAGTAATGGAAATCTGCCTTGCTGATGAATTTCAGTGATATTAGGTACAATCCAAGAATTTGAACTATGGCATCTGGCACAATCGAAACCAACAGTCTGCTGATGCATATCTGTATGACAAGTCATACATTGTGGGTCAGCATCAGAGAAAACGAGAGTGGAGTGACATGAAGTACACGAAACCTCCGTATGCAATCCTTCAAGATGAAAATTTGTTAAGTCATGATTAAATGTAATCTCATTTCTGTCAATTTTCCACCCTGATGAATTATGACAATCACTACAGCTGACGTCAAAGTCTTTACCGTGAGGTGAATCTGAAGATTGACTAAAAATAGTTACAAGCAATACCAGTATTAATGACAGTCCTCGCATTTGATTGTATTTAGTTTATATAGTACAAAAGTCTTATTATCTGATAGTTTATTTTTATGGCATTTTGAACAAGCAAGATTTAAATGCTTGCCATCAAGTGAAAACCTGGTGGTATTATGATCAAACTTTTCAGCTTTCCAGTTATAGAAGTCATGACAGCTGTAGCAATCGGTTACTCCATTTTTTTCAAATTGGTTATTATGTTTATCTTGGTGACAAACAATACAATCACCTTTCAAACTATTAAACCGCTGTTCATACTCACCCTGCCCCACTGGTTTAAAATGACAAGCACGACAACTTTGGTCTTTGTGTTTACCAACTAATTCATATCCCGTTTTTGCGTGATCAAATTCAATATTTGTCCATCTCTGCTGATTATGGCAACTTTTGCATGATGATTCAGGATAATATTTATCACTAATATAAGTATTATGGATATTATCATGACAATCAGCACATTTAACTCCAATTTCTTTAAAGTTCCAACCACTTTCTTTTTTGTGACAAACAAAGCAGGGAGTAGCAATATGAGCTCCAACCAGAGGAAATTGACTTTCCTGATGACGCTCAATTGTAAATGATGATCCTACAAACCCCTTAGTTGAATGACAGTCGGAGCAATCCACAACATTACCTTGTGCTACAAACTGTTTTTTGTGATAGTCTTCATGACAATCCAAACATCGACTGTGCCTAACAGGATCGGTAAGTTTAGTTTTGTGACATTTTTTACAATCTACAAACTGGTGTTTATCTTCTAGTTTGAACCTAGCTTTACTATGATCAAAACTTGCCATGCCTTTAATAATATTAAAAGACTGAACCGTATGACATTTAGTACAATTTTGACCAAACTTATTATCGTGTACATCCTTATGACAGTTTGTGCATGACTCATGAGGGATATTTGAAAACTCTTGAAACTTGTCACCATTTAACGTTGTAACTTTATGACATTCAGCACAAACTACATCCCGGTGCTTACCAAGGAGTTTAAATTTAGTTAGATCATGATTAAATGAGCTCGCTGGTTTAAAGGCCTTAAAATCGTGGCAACTACTACAATCGCTGGAAAGTGTTTTTTGATGATAGTCATCATGACATGAAGTACAATTTGTGTTTAGCCCTAGATAAGTATATTCTTTCTTTTTAATCTCCCCATTGGAGATAAAATCCTTTTTATGACACTTAATACAATCCAGTGAACTGTGAGCACCAGACAGTTTATATCCAGTTTGATTATGATCAAACTTGTTTTTGTCAAATCGAATCATTTCGAACTTCTTACCATGATGATCGCTATGACAAATTATACATTCCTTTCCTGAAATCTCTTTCGACGAATGATAACCTTGTTTATTCTTGATTCTATCATTAAGAAGGCTATGGCATGCCAAACACTTTTCATTGGAGACCTTTTGACCCAATGTATGGCAATCAGTGCAATGCGACATTCCTTCAAGATGAGAATGTGGCTGTGCCAAGTCTCCTGGTGATATCTGTGAAAACACCTGAATTGGGTTTGAGCATAGGAATAATATCACAAAGACAAATATGCTCTTATGAAAATTATTAAAGCTTCTCATTCTATCTACTAATATGTTAATGGCTTAAAATTGGATCTCCAAACTTTTTAGTTATTTCCAATCCTATCTTTTTCAAAAACTGAGTTGGTAATTCACCTCCAATAAAGATATAAACTAAGTCGTTTTCAACTCTAACTTTCTCCCCGGTGTTGGGTAATTCAAAAACAACTTCTTTTTCTAATATCTCAATGGGCTTATTATTAGAACGGCTAATAATTCGATTTTGTTTCAATGCATCAAGTATTTTTTCTCTGTTCTTGACTTTTGCTGCACTAAATCCATCATCTCTATAAACAAGAGATACATTATTATTCTCCGATAACATTAGTGCAGATTCTATTCCGGCATCACCACCTCCAACCACAATAATGTTCTTATTATTAATATTTTCTGGTTCAATTAATCGGTAAGCTACTTTCTCTGAAACTTCACCTGGAATATTAAGTTTTCGAGGTGTTCCTCTTCTTCCAATTGCCAATAGCACATTTGCCGATGTAATTACTTTTCCACTTAGCAGGCTTACTTTAAACCCATTACCTTCCTTCTCAATATTTTCAACCTTTGATTTTTCCTGAACTGTCAACTCATTTTTTTGGAGTGCATCATTCCAGATATCCAATAATTCCTTTTTGCTGGTTTCTGTTAATTTAACTTTTCCATACAATGGTAAATTCATTGCAGAGGTCATAACAATTTTCTGACGAGGGAAGGTTGAAACTGTTCCTCCAAGTGTATCTTGTTCCAGGATTAAAGCATTCATATTATTTTTCTTTGCCATCAAAGCACCTGATATTCCAGCAGGTCCTGATCCTACAATAACTAAATCGTAATCTGCATTACTATTCTTTTTACGCTTTTTTGCAATATTTTCAACAGCTTGTTTTCCTTGCTCAACTGCATTTTTTATAAGTCCCATTCCGCCGAGTTCTCCTGCAATGTATATGCCGGGGATATTAGTTTCAAAGTCCTGATTTACATGTGGTAACTCAACACCTCTCTTTTCAGTGCCAATACACAGAGTAATGGCTTCTGTGGGACAAGCGTGAAAACAAGCACCATGCCCAATGCATTGTGATGCATTTATGGTTGTGGCTTTCCCATTGTTAATTCCAAGAATATCTTTCTCGGGACAAGCTGCAATACAAGCACCTGTTTGAATACAGTCATTTATATCAATTACAGGATGAAGAGAAACAGGCTCATATAATCCCTCAAGTTTAGCTTTTTTTATTTTTTCACCAACAATCTTAGACGCTTTTGTTTTGCGTCGCATATATATAATTACAACACCAAGGGTGAAAATGATAACAATAGAATAAGTTATTATTTGTTCAATTAATAGTTCCATTTAAAAAATCCATCTATATCCAAAAGTAATAGTAACTATTACGTGTATTATCATGATAATCAACATAATTAAAGCAAAAGGCAAATGAGCTACATGCCAATATTTAAAAAGGTTTTGCATGGTTGTAAGTCTGCTAATTCGTCGGTTTAATGATATTTCGCTCTTTGCATTTTTTATAATTTGCTTACTTTCTTCTTTACTCAAATTATTATTTTTCAATACTTTATTGATTCTTCTAAGACTTTTAACATCTTCGAAATAACCAGTTATTATATTGGTTACAACATTTGTAGATTTGTAATTTCCACCTATTGATTTTATGATAATATCATAACTTTCCTGAGGTAAGTTATATTCCTCTTTAAGTTGTGTACCAAGATTTGTTTTTGTATCCTTAATTTCACTTAGGCTCATTTCTCTACCTTCAATTGTTCTGGGTATTTGAATATAAATAAACCTGCCAATAATACCACTTAAGAATACTGCTACCATGCTCCAGAAACTTATGGATACAATTCCTCCAAATTTAAAGGCCGTATGAAATAGCACCAATATTGGACCAAGCGTACATAAAAATATATGAAATTCAAGCCAGTGTTTTAATAGTCCAATTCTGGAAAAAGCCCTAACCCTTTTACGAAGCATATAGGTTGAAACACCAATAGCCATAAATAGCGAACCAACAATACCCAATCCATGTCCTAAAGGACCACTTGGCTTAAATAATTTGTGATCAACATGATAAAAACGCTCCTCCATACTTGTATTGTAATATGAAGCACCATAATAAATCAAAAAAACAGTAACACCAATTACGATGGTTGTTAACAGTAAAATAAATAATGTATGCAGGGTCTTTGTCATACTATAGTGAAAGGTAAATAAGATTAACCAAATATATTAAAAATGCTAGTTAATTAATAACAAATCTAAAAAAAATAAGAGTTTAATCAACTTAAGAGAGTAATCTAAACACATTAGAAAAGTTGATCTATATAGAAATAACCAATTCTTTTAGACTTTATTGCATATTTTTTTCAATGAAGTATGTATGATTATAACAATCAATACTTTATCAAAATTGAAACTTCTTCTGCTTCTTCGGCAGATTTAGAAACTTCAATTAATTGGGGATATTTTTCTTTTGGGATATAATTTGCTTTGATTAAATATTTTGAAGTAACCATCAACATATTATTTTTAACTGATTCAACCTTCATTTCATAGCTACCAACCTCATTTCCCATTTTAAATGAAAGTGCTTCCTTGTTTAATATAGTAACCGGACTATCAAATACAAGATAATAGCTATACGTATCACTAATTGGACAATATGGAAAATAATCCAAGAGTCTTTCGCGCTCAGAATAAGGAAGGATATTATGCTCAATTAGAGAGTACATGGAAATTGAATATGTAGAATCGTCCAGCTGTGTTAATAGATTCTCATAATTCCCAATTACATTAAATTTGTATTTAAACGGATAGAACTGGGTTAATCCTCCCTTTATAATTGTATCTATTTCAAGCTTATTCTCAATGTCACTTTTATATGGAAAAATATTCTTCAATATATCCATACTATCCTTTTTATAATTTAACAAGTTGTTCTCTATCCGCGATCTATAACGTGTGGAAGCTGCCCCAGATAAAGCACAACTAATTTTTGAGCCAACTAAAGTTGTGTCTTTTCTAAATGTAAGCTGACACCTTCGATTAATATAGTTATCCTTAAATGTTCCTTGGGGCAAATTAACGAACTTGATTTTTTCATCTTTTTTCTTTTTTGGAACAACCAAAGCTCTTGTTCCCTCCACTGAGACAGGAATCTCATCAATAACGTAATTTTTTGTATTTGTGGATGGGTATAAATAGAATGATTTATCCTGATTGTGAATCAAGAACAAATAATGGTCAAAATAATAAGGACTTACTATACTAGTATCTATTTGCGGATCTGTTTTCTTCGTTGCCAAGCAGAGGTTGTAATCAATATCAAGCAGTTTAAAAGCTTTTATATATAGTTTGTAAAGTCCTTGATGATTGATAAAGCGTTTGTTCAGATAATACCCTGACTTATATGATTCTTCCCATTCCTTTAATGTCCGAACTTCTACGGAATCCTGAACATACTGGTAAAATTTATAGAACATTTCAAAGTTTGAGGCATTAGGATTATCATCTTCTAGTTTATTTAAAAATGTTTTAACATATCCAGCCCTATTATTTCTTATTCCTTCATCCATATAACCATTTTCAATGCTTTGGAAAACATCATCCCAGGAATCAGGTATAATTGGTATGGTTTTTTCAATGGTGTTTATTCTAATCTTAATATCCTTTATTACTAATCTTACAAATGGCAACTCACCTGACTTTCGTGAGTTAGCAGTATTATTATAACCAGGTAAATTCTCACTTTTCCAAGAATATACCGCATAGTTACCTTCAATAGTATTACTTCCTAGCACAGCACCATTGTAGTAGTACATTTGTGGATGAATACCAGAACGCAACTTTAGAGTTAAATTTGAACTTATTACAGGAATATCGGAATGGAAATAAAAATCCTCTACTAGGAACATACCATGTCCTTTCACTTCATATACTACCTCAATCTCATCTCCTATTTCTACTCCGGGAATTGCGAACCTTTTCTTAGTATCTCCACCATCTATTAATGATGAAGCAGAAGTAATATCTATTTCCTTGATGTCTTCAGGTTCTAACTCATGAACTGTTCCATCAGGCTTAATGGTTCTTGCATCAAGCGATACAATATCTGCATTCTTATAATCATCAACGGTTACAAAAGAGTATTCATCTAATCCGTTTTTTGTGAGTATACGAAAACGCTTATGGACCTTATAAACAATCAACCCGCTATAACTTGTTAATAGTGAGTTATAGTCAAGCCCACGACCTTCAATACTACTAAGCCTCATTGCAAAAGACACAAAAAAATCAGCATCAAAATCGCATTCTATCACTTCATCATTAAAAACAATAACTACATCTTCATCTTGAAACTGTTCAGGAATTTCAATAAATTCATTTGCTTCACCAAAATCCACTTGTGTTTTATCCTCTTCCTGGGCCCAGATATTAAAAGAAAAAAGTGTAATGACTATAACTAATACTAGCTTTGTAAACATATCAAATTGGTTTGAATTACTTAAAAACCGCGGCCTTACTAAATTTTGATTTGATTTTTTTATCCATCGAAACGAATTTATCAGAATCCTCTTTCTCGATGATAACATTATCATAAAGATACCGATAATCTATATAAAGAGCACTATCTTGTACTGATGTATTCAGAGCAAATTTCAATGGATCATCAACAATATCTATATCGAGATCTCCCGCTTCTGTAATAAGAGAAGAGCTATGAAATACAAGATCAACTTTAGTATTTATTGAGGAATAAATAATATATCTGGTATCTTTCTCCAGGTCATTGAAAAAAACATGTGGAGTTGGAAGAAAGGATAATAGCAAGTAGTTATTTTCACCAACTTTAGTAAATCCGGATTTAGGAACTTCAACTTCTCCAGTAATTATTATCTGATTCTTTTTGTTAGTTACATCAAAGTTCAAGTAGTTTATCCGTGGGGATAATTCACTTAGATATGACTTAATCTGCGCATTGAATTTATCAGATGACTTCTGGTTATACCATGCTTTAATCTTCAACGCATTTATTGAGTTAAATTCAAGTGTATAATTACCGATTAGTTTTTTACCAGATAGTTCTAAATCAAGTTTTATAACAAGTTCGTTTTCATCAGCATTTACAATAGGCACATCGAGAAAAAAGCCGTTACCTTCTCCTATTACAAATACGCTCGTTCCTTGAATATGCCTGCTTGGATTTAGGTAATAACCTTCCGTTTCCGTGGCATCTAAGAACAAGAAACTTCCATCACCTTTTTCTACAACACAAATTTTATGATTAGCACTAAATAATGAAGGAAAGTCCATATTGTACCTATGTCGAATGCTCGATGATAATGCAAGACTAGCATCAATACCATAATGCCTTAATGATTGGCATAGTAGATTAGCCATATCTTTACAATCACCCTGCTTTCGCTCCAGTATATAATTAACATCATGAGGTTTAAACCCGCCAATACCAATTTCAATATCAACATATCGGATTTTCGATTTAACTAGATCAAACAGTAATTCAGTTATTGAGTCCTTATTGGTCATATCGCCAACACTTTCCTCAATTATGGCAATTGTGGAGGGATTCATTTGTTCAGAAGATTTCACCAAATCAACCATCCAACTATTAAAGTACTCAGCCTCCTTATCAATAAAATTTATAGGAGTAACCACTAACCTTACTGATGGATATGGATCATATTTAACATGAATAAACCTTTTTTTCTTTCTCTTTGGTTGTTCTATTGTATCACAAACCCCTTTGAAAACATACTCAGTATAATTGTCAAATTTTGACACCTTACTATCAAAAAAAAGCAATGTGGCTGTGTCCATTACCTCATAACACATATTTAAGCTGTGAGGTACTTGTACGACAAATATTTGTGTATCTGCATTATAGATACCAAATCTCAAAGAAGAAAGGTAAAACAACTCATCGCATCTCTTATTATAATCATATATAAAATGTTTGTCTTCAGGCAGATTAAACCGATAAATCCTGGAATCACTATAAAAACCGGTAGATACTGATAAGTCCTCTTTATATAGTCTTCTTATTTTTTTTACACTCCCATTTTTCTTAAAATAACCAACTTCAAGATCATCAACTCTTTCTAGCAAATTGAAATGAACATAGGCCTTCCCTCCTTTTTCTTTAGTCCGACCAATGTATTCAACATGTGAAATATAACCACTATCCACACTTATTACCTTTATTGTTTCCTTACGGAGATGAATACTATAATCAAGGGCACCGAAAACGAAATTTGAAGACAATAATAAGGCTAAAGCGGTGAATAGCAAATCTGAAATGATTCTCATTTTTTGGGCTTAAGACTATGATCAATATTAATATGGTTTTGATTTCTAAAAGTATAAAAAAAACCGCTTATACCTTAATAAAAAATGTAATACTTTGGATATTTATGACTTAACCGCTAAGAGTTAATTTTGTGAGTAATCACTTTGCCTTTGGAGGTTGATATTTTGATAATAAGTATCCCATTTTGGGAGATGGGTAGTTCTTTTTTGAAGGTTGATTCATTTAATAATATGCCTGTTGAATTAAATATCTGGATCTTATCAATTAGCACATCACCAGCTTCCACATATAGAATTCCGTTTAGAATTCTTATCTGTATTTTATCTGAAATCAATTCCTGCTCTCCCACAATAAAATCAACAAAAATCTCATCACTAACTTGGCCACATGGGTTTATAACTACTACTCCATAATTACCAGATTCAGAAACAATAATAGCTTGTGTTGTATCTCCAGTTGACCACAGGTAATTACATCCTGGATTACCAGCATTAAGTGAAAAGTTCTGTCCAACAAAGATTGTAGTGTCATTTCCCAAAAAAACTTCTGGCATATCAAATACTTGTGTATTCAAGAAAGTTGGATAGCCAATACCGCATTGATTAATAGCCCTTACCTCAATAATATGATTACCAAGCTCATACCAATAATATGATATTGTTGATGAATCCGAGGTTTGTATAATATCATCTACCTTCCACTGGCAAGTTTCATTGTCACCAACCATTGTATTATAATAAGAGGTGGTTTCCATACAAATGTACTTATCTCCAATAATCTGACTTGGATTATTAGGAACAGCATCAACTGTAACCATTATTGAACCTCCTGAAAAGTTAATTGTATCACATGCTATCTCCAATTCAACTAAAAAGCTACCAGAGCTAACCCAAGAATACTCTAGCAAATTACCTGAAGTGGATTGTAACACACTCTCCACATACCACAAAGCATCACATCCAATTGGCAGTTCTGCAGTGTACACAGAAATATCACCAACACATGCTTCAATTGGACCAGATAAAGCAGCTACAGATTCAGGTGGAGAAGGAATAGTGTCAGTTATGGCATAAGTATTGGTTACTCCAACCATTAGAAATAAACTCAATACAACTGTCCATAATTTAAACATCTATGGGAAATTAGAATATAAAAATAACAAAAATATAGGGTATCACGGATCAAGCAATATTTTTGGGGAGAAGAGTATCATTTTCCAGTAGTTACTTTTTTTAAAATTATAATGAATAAAACATATAAACCTTTTTCCTCAAGCCGGAAAGGCTTTTCATTTTTATTCGTGGATTTTAAATTTTCAAGGGAACTCATGAATACTTTGTATTTATTCGCGAGATTGTTTATTTCTAATGGAGCTCATGATTGTTTCACAGTTGGCTTAGCCCAAAAACGAAACAAAAAACCCAAGGCTTAATTTTCTCTTCATCCTTCATATTCACAAAAGATAAGACAAAAGAGCGATTTCCTCATTCTTCGGAACTTCTCTTTCTTTCTAACCTTTCGTTTCTATTCAGGATTTGATAAAAATAGGCCAATCCCAGAATCAGTATCGCTTCAACATCCTTAAATAGCTTTACATCTAGATTATCAGACCTATAACAAAGTTGCTGACAGGCTTTAATACTGTATTTGTAAGGTTTAGCAACTGTATTATTACTTTAAAATCATTAATAGTTACCGTGCGTAGGCCTGTCAAAACAGCGGGCAGACGAGGGTGAATGGCTTCAATTTAGAAGTGCATCTATGGCGCTTGCGTTTGTATCCGACCTTTGGAGGATACACTACATCGATAGCACTTCTTAATTGAAGTCAGAGCGGGGAGATGCTTTGTTTTGTCTATGGTTTTTTGTTAACTTTTTTGCCTAACCAAAAAAGTTAAAGCCATTCCGGCTTGAGGAAAGTCGGGTATTATTTGTTATAAACTTATTGTTTATCTCTTATATTATTTATTAAATCCCCAGAAAGCTGGCTTGATCTGGTATCACCTTGATAATTCAATACGAGGATCCCAAAAATGAGAATTGAAATTTGTGATTTTATTATCAATGATCTCTATTCCTTCACTGGTCAGTAAATCGGCCATAACATCATTCCCGCCAAAATGTTGCTTTCCTGTGAGCAAACCGTTGCGGTTAACAACTCTGTGTGCAGGAATATTTTTGGGGAAATTCTTCGAGGAATTCATTGCCCAGCCCACCATTCTGGCCGAACCTTTACTTCCAAGATATTCAGCAATTGCACCATACGAAGTAACTCGACCATGGGGAATCTGTAACACAATATCGTATACCTGTTCAAAAAACCCCTTTTCCATAATTACTATTCTTGTAGCTTCAATCTATATTTTAGATACTTTATCTTGGTGCCATTCTTAAGCCAAATCTTCTCATAAAAAGTTTGAATATCAGTAAGGACACTATCATTTTCTTCTCCATAAACATCATATGTGCAATAAAGAAGTTCATGGCCATTTTCCCGAATAACATCCAAAGTATATTCAAAGAATATTATATTATCCGTTTTTAGATTAATAATACCATCGGGCTTTAGAACCTTATAATATCTCTCGATAAATCTTGGGGAAGTTAACCGACGGCGCTCTTTGCTTGTCATGGGATGTGGATCAGGAAATGTAATCCAAATTTCTGATACCTCATTTGGCCCAAACATGTATTCCACAAGGTTAATTCTTGACCGAATAAATGCAACATTCTTAAGATCTCCTTCTTCTGTATTCTTAAGGCCTCTCCAAATACGGGCACCCTTTATATCTATCCCAACAAAATTTCTGTTTTGAAACCTTTCAGCAAGGCCAACAGTGTATTCACCTTTACCGCAACCTAATTCAACTGTAAGTTCATTGTCGTTTTTGAAAAAATCCTTATTCCAGTTTCCACGATGCTCGAACCCTGACATAAGTTGTTCATAGCTAAGTTGAAACATATTGTCGAAAGTCTCATTTTCGGCAAAATGTTGAAGTTTATTCTTTTTACTCACTTTGGAATTATTTTACTTTTTCACAAGTAACCAAGCTGTTGGACTAGCATCCTCACGTATGGCCAATAGTTCTTTATTAGCAACAGAACGGTTATTAAATGACCTAAATGCAACCCTGAACATACCGTATTTGTTAGTATCGGCGATCATTGCATTATAACCTTTCATTTTCAGCTCATTAACCAACTTTTTAGCATTTGATTCTTTGGAAAACGATCCTGCAATAATAAAATACTTATCTGTAACTATTCTTGTTGCGGCTGGTTTTGAATTAGGAACAATTACTACTACCTCTTCTTCTGGAGCTGGCTCCGTGTTATGTATTATTAATTCAACTGGCTGATCATTAATTACCTCTTCATCACCAACAGGAATATTGTTAGGATTATCTTCTTCAGCAACATTTATAACATCAACAGGAATTATTGAAACCTGTCCATCTTTATCATCAACCTCCAACTCAGTTTTATTCTGTTCAGGTACTAAGTTATTATCCTTATCCAGCACAAAAGGAAAAAATGATGCAGTACCTCGACTGAGTTTAGCAACATGAGTTGAATTTATGTTTGACGCTAAATAATCATTAACACTGGAATAGAAAAATGGTATATATGATGCATACCTTTCAGCATAGTATGACATTGCGTGTCTTCTCACATAAACATATCCAAGACTCATAAAGAACATCACTACAGCAAGAAAGATTATTTGATTTGTCAATGGAGACTGCTTATAGCGTGCTTGAACAACTCTCTTTACAGGCTTAACTTGTTGAGCTTCCTTTTTATCAACTCTCTCTGTTGTTTTCTTTTTGCCTTTAGTACTGTCGATGGCTGACTTGACAACTTTTTTAATCTTTTCCTCATCCGATGGCCGCCTGATTGAAGGAGATACCAATGAAGTTAAACCGAAGGAATCGGCATTATAATTAATACTATTATCCTGATCAAAAGAAACATTTTTCTCAGCATCATAATAGATTGAACCTATATGTTTAAAGTTTATTTTTTTCCCTTGCTCAAGTGCATTATGACAAAGAAACACAAACTTATCCACCCTTTGTTTAGCAGTTTTATATCCAATATTCTCTTGTTGCGCTACGAAGTTTATAAGAAGACCGTCATTCGCACGAAGATGAATATTAAAATGAATTTTTCGAAATGGTGGTGAAAATTTATCGGTAACTTTGTTAATAACAACAGGTTTATCCTCAGCAATAAATCCACCAAGACCAGGTATTACAACACACTCGTAATCAAATAATAATTCTCCTACATACCTTGCTATCTTCATCTATCAACTTTTCATTTAGTTGCACTTTGGGAAATAAAAACTCCCTTTTGCAAATAACATAATTCAGAACCTGCTAAATTAAACAAAGTGTACGTAAGAATCAAGGATTTGTTTCAAGTTTAAGCAAGTCTTCAGGAGTATCAATTGCAATGGATTCAAAATCAGTTATGTCAACTTTAATATTGAGCCCATTTTCAAGCCAGCGCAGTTGTTCAAGGCTTTCGGCCATTTCAAATTTACCAACTGGCATAACTACAATTTGGCTTAATATATCTGTTCTATAACCATAAATTCCAATATGCTTATAATAGTTGGTTTTGGACAACCAATCACTATTATCTACTCCTCTTTGGAATGGTATGGCTTGTCGGCTAAAATAAAGTGCCCTTTTGTAATCATCAAAAACCACTTTCACAACATTTGAATCGAATAGCTCTTCCTGTGAAGAAATCTTTTTAGCAAGTGTACCAATATCAGTATTAGGATCTAAAAACAGTTGAGCAACATTATCAATTTGTTGAGGATTAATTCTTGGTTCATCACCCTGAATATTAATAACAATATCGTAGTTTTCACCTATTTTTTCCAGACTTGATAGTACTTCATGACACCTTGTAGTCCCATTAATATGATTAACATCAGTCATAATAACCTTACCACCAAAATCTAATACATGATCAAATATCCTATCATCATCTGTCGCAACTACCACTTTGGATAATAAACTGGATTTGGAGGCTTGCTCATAAACCTTTTGAATCATGCTACAACCATCAATCATAACCAATGGCTTACCCGGGAAACGAGTACTTGCATATCTGGAAGGAATAACTCCTATTATTTTCATGTTAAGAAGTTAAGAATGTGGCTTGCTAAAATAATCCGTGAACATTAGCATTAACCTTGTCAATAACAACGCTTAAATCTTCAGGATTATTGAAATCCATATCATCCACATTGATAATAAGCAATTTCCCTGAATCATAACCTTTTATCCATCCATCATATCTATTATTCAGAAGTTTAAGATAATCGAGACGTATTGATTCTTCATAATCACGACCTCGTTTCTGAATCTGTTCTACCAGAGTAGATACCGATGCATTAAGATAAATTAAAAGATCCGGAGGTTGAATAAATGAATTCATAAGCTCAAACAGAGACGTATAGTTTTCAAAATCTCTGGTTGACATAAGGCTCATTTCATGTAGGTTAGGCGCAAAAATATAGGCATCCTCATAGATGGTTCGGTCCTGTATAATATTCTTTCCACTATTACGTATTTCCACAACCTGACGAAATCTGGAGTTTAAGAAATATACTTGTAAGTTAAATGACCATCGTTGCATATCTTCATAGAAGCTATGCAAATAAGGATTATGATCAACATCCTCATAATGTGGCTTCCACCCAAAGTGTTTGGCCAATAGTCTTGTTAGTGTTGTTTTACCTGATCCTATGTTTCCTGCTATTGCTACATGCATTTTTACTAATTTTTTACTAAAATAATTTAATTTGTTGATAGATCGTAAAACTATTTCATTTTAAGTATTTCTTCAACATATTCCCTGCTACCTGATAAACGAGGAACCTTATTCTGTCCACCAAGTTTATTACGCATTTTCATCCAATTATAGAAAGTGTTATTATTTAAGCTAATTATCATTGGAGGTTTAAGTACAAGATCGTGGTAACGCTTTGCTTCGTAATCTGAGTTCAGCGACTTCAATGCATTATCAAATGCATCTTTAAAGAACTCGCTATCTTCGGGCTCCTTTTCAAATTCAATCAACCATTGATGCATTACTTCATCATTGGCAAAAAGTGGTGCCGCTGTATAATCACTTATTGTAGCTCCTGTTTTCCCGCAAGCTATGGCAAATGCTTTTTCAGCATTATCAATAATAACCTCTTCACCAACTGCATTCATAAAGTTCTTCACTCTTCCGGTAATTCTAATTCGGAAAGGATGAATACTTGTAAATACGATTGTATCACCAATCACATAACGCCAAAGGCCTGCATTGGTACTTATTATCATAGTATAATTTACACCTATGACCACATCTTCTAAGGTTATGGCTTTTCCATCACTCGAATCCATTTCTGATGTTGGCAAGAATTCATAGAAAATACCATAATCCAATATTAATAACAGATCGGTACTATCTCGTTGATCCTGAATTGCAAAAAATCCTTCCGATGCATTATAAGTATTGGAATAGACCATTCTACTAGGATCAATAATACTATTATACTGTTCCCTATATGGTTCAAAGTTTATCCCACCATGGAAAAACACTTCTAAATTTGGCCAAACTTCATGAAGGTTACTCTTTCCTGATTTCTTTAAAATTTTTCTAAGCAATACTAACATCCATGATGGAACACCTGAGATACTACTAACATTATGATTCATAGTAGACTCAGCCATCAGCTCAAGCTTATTCTCCCATTCATCCATTAGAGCAATGGTTAAGGAGGGTGTTCTTTTAAACTGTGCCCAGAAAGGTAAATTATGCATTATTATTGCTGATAAATCACCTTCAATATATTGTGTATTGCTTATTTCTAGAATATTTCTACTCCCACCCATTACTAGGCTTTTTCCCTCAAAAAACTCTGATTCTGGGTAAAGGTTAAAATATATTGCCAGCATATCCTTACCTCCTTTAAAATGACAATCTTCGAGAGCGGAAGGACTCACAGGAATAAACTTGCTTTTTCCGGCAGTAGTTCCAGATGACTTTGCAAACCATGTTATTTCTTCATGCCATAGGATATTTTGCTCACCCTTTCGCAGTCGGTCAACCATTGGTTTAATATCCTTGTAAGAACTAATGGGTACACGATTTTGATAATCAGATACGGAATTAATGGAACTATAGCCATATTTCTTACCCCATTCGGTTTCACTAGCAGCAGTAATAAGCTTTTTAAATACCTCATTTTGAACATCAACAGGGTATTTATTAAAAAGCTCAATTTGATGAATTCGTTTCTTTATCCACCAGTTTAATACTGAATTTACAAATGCCATAAACCGTAATTTATTTGGGAATTCAAAAGTAAAGAAATTTAGAAAAGAATAGGCTCATTATCCATAGGTAATTTAAACTTCAATTATTAAGTATAATTACACCATTTTATATACAAAGGATTAATAATATCCAATTAAAAATGGCAATAGAATCTTTGCGGTACTACTTAACGATCCTTTAAGCTTGATTTTACTTAATGTTTTGAGCATCCTGCTCGGCAGACCAATGTCAATAAGCTAAGAAAATAAATACAACAAATAGCGTCATTGGGAATGAGGCACGACTGAAGCAACCTCTTTGATTACATTTTATTGAGATTGCTTCGCTGTCACTCGCAATGAACGATTAATTCTTAACTAATTAACATTGGTTCGGCAAACTGGCGTGGAAGCTTAAAGTTAGTAGGAAATAAGGATTAACTTCCTTCGGTCGTTGATCCTTGAGAGTATGGCTTTACATCGAAAACCTACCCTTCGGGTATGGTTTTTTTATTTGGCTTAATCCTGCAAATGAATTTGCGGATTGCTCCAAATAAAAAAACCCCACACTTTCGTGTGAGGTTTTCGGTGTAGCGGGGACCGGATTCGAACCGATGACCTTTGGGTTATGAGCCCAACGAGCTACCTCTGCTCCACCCCGCAATATATCTTTGTTTCTTATGAACTTACGATTCTACCCTATTAATTTGGGAGTGCAAAGATATATTTTGTTTCTTTGCCAAGCAAATTTTTTTGAAAATTTATGCATAAAGCAGGATTCGTAAATATTATCGGTTACCCAAACGTTGGAAAATCAACGTTAATGAACTCTATGGTTGGTGAGAAATTATCAATTATTACTTCAAAGGCACAAACCACACGTCATCGTATCATGGGAATGGTCAATGGTGAAGACTTTCAAATTGTATACTCTGATACTCCGGGGATCGTAAAAGACCCTTCGTATAAGATGCATCAAATGATGAACTCATATATAAGTACAGCGTTAAAAGATGCTGATACTATTATATTGATGACCGAACCTGATTCGCAATTCGCTGAAAAGGAAATTATTGAGAAACTTAACGATTCCGATAAACACATAATTATCGTGATTAATAAGATTGATTTATCTAATCAGGAAGTTGTAGTTAAACAAATGGAATCATGGCAAAAGAGTATGCCCAAAGCAGAAGTGATTCCTGTTTCTGCATTAAACAATTTCAATATTGAATCTGTTATCGAAAGAATAAGGGAAAGTTTACCTGAACACGAAGCATATTACCCTAAGGATGAACTCACTGATAAGTCAATGAGATTCTTTATTAGTGAAATTATTCGTGAGAAAATTCTTTTAAATTATAAAAAAGAGATTCCTTATTCTACCGAAGTTGCAGTTGATCAGTATAAAGAAGAGGAAAATATTATCAGATTATCAGCTATTATCTACGTAAGTAGAGAATCCCAAAAGGCAATAATACTTGGTCATCAAGGACAAGCCATTAAACGTATGGCAACCGCTGCCCGAAAAGATATTGAAGAATTTGTTGACAAGAAGGTTTTTATGGAAGTTACCGTTAAAGTAAGTAAAGACTGGAGAGATGATGAGAATTCTCTTAAACAATTTGGTTATACACAATAACCTAAAAACCAATTTCTTTGCTTAATTTTGAACTATTATTACAAAACTAAATTACTACTATAATGAATAATACAATAGCCATAGTTGGACGACCTAATGTTGGGAAATCAACTCTATTCAACAGATTAATTGAAGCCAAGGAGGCTATTGTAGAATCGGTTAGCGGAGTTACTCGCGACAGGATATACGGTAAAAGTGATTGGAACGGATATGAATTCAGTGTAATCGATACTGGAGGTTATGTTCATGGTTCAGAAGATACCTTTGAAGATGAGATTCGCAAACAAGTACTATTTGCCATTGATGAAGCGGATGCCATTATTTTTGTGGTAGATGCCAAAGAAGGTATTAATCCACTTGATGAAGATGTGGCAAAATTATTAAGAAGATCAAAAAAAGACATCTTCACAGCTGCAAATAAAATAGATACTCCTGATAAATCCAATGAAGTAATTGAATTCTATTCATTGGGCCTAGGTGAGGTATATCCTATCTCAGCAGTAAATGGTACTGGAACCGGTGAAATTCTTGATGATATAGTTAAGATATTTACGGAGAAAGTTTTGGTTGATGAAGAAACCGACCTTCCTCGAATTGCGTTTGTAGGAAGACCAAATGTTGGAAAGTCCTCCATTATTAACACTCTTCTTGGTGACAAAAGAACCATTGTTACCGATATCGCCGGAACAACTCGTGACTCAATCTACACAAGATACAATGCATATGGGCATGATTTTATGCTTGTTGATACTGCTGGATTAAGAAAAAAAGGTAAGGTTTACGAAAATATCGAGTTTTATTCAACTCTTCGTACAATTAGAGCCATTGAAAGCAGTGATGTTTGTGTTGTAATGATTGATGCCCAAACGGGTATCGAAAAACAGGATATTAGCATTTTCCATTTGGCCGCTAAAAACAATAAAGGCATAGTTGTGGTTGTGAACAAATGGGATCTTATTGATAAAGAAACCAATACTCACCTGGAATTTGAAAAACATCTAAGAGAGAGAATAGCTCCGTTTACTGATGTGCCAATTGTATTTACTTCTGTAAAAGAAAAACAACGAATTTTTAAAACTCTGGAATTAGCAGCAGATGTTTTTAAAAGAAGAGCTCAGAAAATAAAAACATCTGAATTAAACGACTTTTTACTACCAATAATTGAGAATACTCCTCCTCCAATGGGTTCAAGGGGTAGGTATATTAGAATTAAGTATGTGATGCAAATTAAAGTGCCCACTCCGATGTTTATTTTCTTCTGTAACCTACCGGATGATGTAAAAGACTCATATAGTAGATTTTTGGAAAATAAAATGCGAGAGAAATATAATTTTACCGGAGTTCCAATTCAAATATACTTTAGGTTAAAGTAATCTTATTTCTTCAAATGCTTCATCATGGAAACCATTAGAATAGACAAATGGCTCTGGGCTGTAAGACTTTACAGAACCCGATCACAAGCATCCGAAGCTTGCAGAGGTGGTAAAGTTAAACTTGAGGGTCAAAACACCAAGCCATCTCGTGAAGTGAAGGTTAATGATATTATTGAAGTTCAACAAAAAGGAATTCTCAAAACTGTTAAAGTATTAAAAATCCATAAAAACAGAGTAGGTGCAAAACTAGTACCTGACCTTATGGAAGACCTAACTTCAGTTGAAGAATATGAAAAACTTGAAATGATTAACAAGTTAAATATCGAACAACGAGATAGAGGAACAGGCCGACCCACAAAGAAAGACAGGAGAACTATAACCAAATTAAAAGACTACTAGTCAGTTAGTAACGCATACAACATAATAACATGAATACAAAACTCAACCTATTAGCAATTATCAGTTTTCTTGTAATAATTCTAGTTTCATCATGTGAAGATAAAACACCCAAATCATTTTCATTCGCCTTCTATAATGTGGAGAATCTGTTCGATACCATTAATAACGAAGGTGTGGCTGATGAGAGTTATTTACCAGATAGTAAGGTTGCTTGGAACACTGAAAGATACAATCACAAACTTGATAATATCTCCAGAGTTATGAAGAGTATTGACACGACGGGTTTTCCATCATTATTTGGAATCTGTGAAATTGAAAATATTGGTGTTATTAAAGATTTGATTGCACACCCTGACATGCTGAAGGCTAATTATAGTATTATCCATAAAGATAGTCCGGATGAAAGAGGTATTGATGTGGCATTATTATATGACCCAAGTGTATATACACCTGTAACAACAACATTTATTAAGCCTGACCTTTGGGAAAATACTGATTCTACAATCAAGGAAGTATTAACTCGAGATATTCTGTATTCAGTGGGTTTAGTTAATAATAGTGATACACTACATGTTTTTATTAATCATTGGGTTTCACGATGGGGAGGACAGGAAAAGACAGAACCTAACAGAATTAAAATTGCCCAAACAATAAAAAAGATAACGGATTCAATTCTTGAAGTTAATCCAGATGCAAATATTATTATCGTCGGTGATCTTAATGATAACCCTAACGACACAAGTATTTTCCATGAACTAAATGCACTGGAAACCACAACTTCACTTAAAAATAGTTCATTATATAACCTTTCATTAAAGAAATTTAATGATGGTAATGGTTCCCTTTACTATAAAAGCTGGGATATGTTTGACCAGATAATAGTTTCTACCTCTTTAATAACAGGTAATTATGGTCTAAAGGTAAGCTCTAATGATCAATCTGTTTTTAAGGAAGATTGGATGCTCTATCAACCAAAGAAAGGACCAGCTCGTCCATCACGCACTGCTTCGGGAGGTAGATATTATGGTGGTTATAGCGACCACCTTCCTGTTTGGATTAGAATAGAATCAAATTAAGAGTTATTTTTTCTCCTTCATTTGCTCCTTAAGCTTCTTGTCATCAATTTCAATTTTTGTCCTAGCTCTTTTATCATAATCAATTTCATAGTCGAATTCTCCATCTTTTTTAAAGAATTTCCACACTCCTGATTTCTGAGCTTTATTATACCTACCTTCATAATACTTATTACCATTGTCATGATATGTTATGGTAATACCTTGACGAAGACCATTTTTAAAATCGCCTTCACTCCATAATGTACCATCACGATAAAATGATTTCCAACTCCCATGTCGCTTTTCTGAAGCATCTAGAGGGCCCTCTTTAAGAATGTTACCATCTTCATAATATTCCCATTCGAATACCGCAAGTCTCTTACCTTCAGCCATTTCATAATCACGCTCAATTTGAGCCATGCCATTGGTATATCTTGAAATAACTTCTTTACCAGTTAAACTTTTTTCTTTGTTTGAACTATCACATGCAGCAAATACTGATGCAATCATTAAAAATAATACAAGTTTCTTCATTCTATTTTACTTCTTTATCTATTAAACTTAAGTCTTTCTCCAACTTTACTATCATCAATTACTCCTTTGCAATATGCCAAATGACCGTTAACAAAAGTTGAATGAATTTTTGAGCCAAATACCTCACCTTCCATGGGCGACCATCCGCATTTGTATAGAACATTCTCCCTTTCAATCTTCTGACTGCTTTTCAAATCACATAGTACCAAATCAGCTTTATAACCTTCACGAATAAAGCCTCTTTCTTTTATGGCAAAAAGTACCGCTGGATGATGACTCATTTTCTCAACTATCTTATCCAATGAAAAGATTCCTTTATGATGGAATTCTAGCATTGCTATAAGCGAATGTTGAACCATTGGTCCTCCAGAAGGCGCTTTGAAAAACACTCTTTCTTTTTCCTCTAAAGTATGTGGAGCATGATCAGTGGCTATAACATCAATCTTGTTACTGGCAACAGCTTTCAGTAATGCTTCTCTGTCGGAAGCATATTTGATGGAAGGATTCCACTTTATAAAATTACCCTTTCTATCATAATCTTCAGCAGAAAACCAAAGATGATGGATACATACCTCAGCAGTTATTTTCTTATTTTCCAAAGGAATATCATTTCTGAATAGAGACATTTCCTTTTCTGTGGTTAGATGAAGTACATGAAGTCGGGTACCATATTTTTTCGCTAGGTTTACCGCCTTTGACGATGATAAATAACAAGCTTCTTCAGACCTTATTTCAGGATGAATTCTGGCTGGCGCATCATCACCGTATTTATCATGATACTCTTTTGTATTCTTTATAATTGTATTCTCATCTTCACAATGAACAGCAACCAAAGTTGGTGCTGAGGAAAAAATACCTGATAAAGTATCCTCATCATCAACAAGCATATTACCCGTGGATGATCCCATAAATACTTTTATACCACAAATTGTTGTTGGATCAGTTTTTTTAACCTCTTCAAGATTATCATTGGAGGCACCCATATAGAAGCTATAATTAGCCAATGATATGCCAGATGCATGTTGATATTTCTCTTCCAGCAACTCCTGAGTTAAGCAGTTTGGGATAGTATTTGGCATATCCATAAAGCTGGTTACACCACCTGCAACTGCTGCTCTACTTTCGGTTATAAGATCACCTTTATAGGTTAGTCCTGGATCACGAAAATGAACTTGATCATCAATAACTCCTGGCAATAAGTGTAATCCACTGGCATCAATTATTTCGTAACCCGAATAATCAGGTAGTTTGTTATTACCTGAGGGAACAATATTCGCAATGATATCTCCATCAACAAATACATCACCAACAAAGGTACTACCCTCATTAACGATTGTTGCACCGCATATAACTTTTTTAGCCAGACTCATTATATTTGTTTTTTTTAGAGAGTTAGAAAGTTTTGATTGGTTTAATTTTCCCAACAATATTTCTAAATCTCAAGTCGAGAATGCCAAATATAGCTTCTCGGAAAATACTTTTATTCATCTTAGATGTACCTTCTGTGCGGTCTGTGAAAATTATTGGGACTTCAACCACCTTAAACCCTAGTTTAGATGCTGTATATTTCATTTCTATTTGGAAAGCATAGCCAACAAATTTGATACTATCCAGATCAATTGTTTCCAGAACAGTTCTAGTCCAACACATAAAACCTGCTGTAGTATCCATGATCTTTAGACCAGTTACTATTCTAACATACATTGATGCATAATAGGACATCAACACACGACCCATTGGCCAATTCACAACATTTACACCTTTAATATATCGAGAACCGATAACAGCATCTGCACCATCAACCGCAGCATTGTACATCTTTATGAGATCATCAGGATTGTGAGAGAAATCTGCATCCATCTCAAAAATATAATCATATTCATGATCCAGACCCCATTTGAATCCAGCAATGTAAGCTGTACCAAGTCCAAGTTTGCCCTTCCTTTCAAGGATAAACAGTCTGTTATCAAACTCTTTAATCAACCTGTGAACTATCTTAGCAGTTCCATCTGGGCTATTATCTTCAATAATAAGAACATCAAAATCTTTTTTAAGGCTAAATACCTTACGGATAATGCGTTCAATGTTCTCTTTCTCGTTATATGTAGGTATTATAACCAGACTATCATTCATAATCACAACTAATTTTTTGCAAAAATAACTTAAAGTTCAAACTATACGGAATATTGTAAAACGAAATTACAAACTAGTTAGTGTTTTGTAATACGATGTAATAGTTAAGTTATGTTAAAGGCTGATGAATTTAGAAAGATTGGATGCTGTATCTATATATCAGAAATGATAATTATTTTAATTCCAATCTGGAATAATACACCTTGATGACCGAGATCCAATAATTGAATCAAAATTAATAAGACTCTGTTGAGCAACAGTACTATTATCATCATGACAAGTTAGGCATGCGCCAACTGTTAATATTCTTTTTTGGTCCTCAACTGAAAATGGGAACAAATTCGACCTTGTGGAAACTTTTTCACCTAAACGATCATCCATAAAACCAACCCATGAATCCTCAGGTAGGTTATCATTGGGATTATTCTGGTAATGAGAATCAAAACTCCATTTATGATTAGTTAGATCAAATGTCAGCTTTCCTTTTCCATAACCCAATGCAACTGGATTATTGTGGCACGACTTACAATCTCTTCCTTTGGTAACAGTGGTATGTGGTGCTGACGGTGCAAATAATCTGTGAAAGATTAATGAATCATGCAGATCCTTGGAAAAGCTTCCAACATCAATCGTTAGTACCATTCCGGGAACAACAGGAATAACCTCCATATTCTCACCATCCTTTCTTACTCCCAATGCCGGTAGTCCATGATTATACTCTCCAACGTATTCCACCCAGCTACCCATCTTCTCCCTATTGGCAATCATATCATAACCCCTTTCATTAGGATCGTATTCATTATGACAACCAATACAGCTTGGGGCCCATGATGAATGACATGAAGCACAACTTAGATTATCATGAGCGTTGCCTTTAGTGCATACTTCATTTGGAGGACTTAATACGAATTCAACCCCTTCATTTTTTGTAAAGAAGAAGTTACTATCATTTCTTACCTTGGTGTTAACCAATGGAACACCTCGTTTATTTGTCACTAGAAATTTCTTTTCATTGTTAGCTCCAAATCTCATTGAAGCTATTTTTGCCGATTCATTATCGAGTTCTTTAGAATCAACAGTGGCAGGCTCACCATCAAAATGACAATCTGAGCATGATAATGTAGTTTGGTTTTCCTGATGTGCATAGTAATTACCATCACCCATAACTTCATAAGAGTTATGACAATCAATACAACTTAAACCAAGTTTATGATGAACATCCTCTTGCACAAATTTAAAGACTCTGGTTTCCTCAACCAATCTATAATTACTATCAAGTAATACATTTTCGGCAACTAAGTCAGTCTCATGCCATCCTTCATAACTAGTTGAAATTCTGGCAGAACGACTATGACATCCAAAACAATGCTGATTAGTTACCTGCATACTAATTGATGGATGATATTTGAGATAAGTTGTGTCAAAAACATCAGCTTTATGATTAAGCCAGGCGGTAGTTGCAAACTGATCATAATTCACATGACATGCCAAACATCCACCCCCTCTACTCTTTTCTGTAACTGGCCCTGACTCTGTTTTTGGATTATCCAGATGACAGGTTACACATAGGTTTCTAAGATGCTCATCTGCGGCAGTGTTTGCCAGATGGTGAACATCAGTAAGAATATCAGGATTATCCTGCTCATTAAATACAAACCTATCAACGCTGATCATCCCACTTAAATTTGACATTAGGTTTGATGATTTGCGCCTCGTTATATCAGGATGGCAATTGGTTGTTCCACAACTTATATCTGCATCAGCAAAATTCCCAGGTACAAGAATCATATTCTGATGTGCTCCCTCCTTGCTCCCATCAAAAGGATTTCCTCCATGGCATGAAAAGCAACCGATCGCCTCAGGGCTATGTGAGGCAGTAAATCCTACAACATCTTGGTGACAAACAATACAGCTTTCCTTTTTTCCATCAACAAGTCCAGAATTTGATATTTCTAATTCAGAAAAGTCAGGTGTAAAGGTTACACTTGAAGTTTTGAATGAATTCATAACAGAATGTGAATAATTCGCCTGCCATGGCCAAATCCAACCCCAATTCTCACCTCTAAAAAACATACCAGATATTGTTAATAGTATGTATAATATGGTAATTATGAGTAATGATCTTTTACTTAAAAACGACGTTTGTTTACCAGCGTAAGGGATAATGTAGATTAAAGTAAGAAATAGAATTATAATTAGAATCGATATCCAAGGCATTGTAAGCCAATGAAGAACCTCTTGAAAACCAACAAAATACCAAGGACCTTTAACACTTGGATTTATACCATCATGGAGAGGTGCTGTAAAGAAGTAAGAAAGTATTACACTGCCCAACAATACAATAAAGAACGCATTGTAAATTGGCCATAGTTTTCGAGAATGTTCAAATGTAATAATTGCAAGAAATATTGTAAATGTGGCAATGTGGTGCACATAAACCAATTGTAAACTATCCTCAGTACCAAGCAATGAATATGCTATCAAACTACCTATAGTAGGTATTTCATTTATTAAACTATCTAATATTCGCCATGCTTGTTGTGTATCAGCATCACCTTTCAGAAGAAACCCTGTAAGCATTGCCAAAAACAGTATTATAACACCAATGGTAAGTCTTAACCACACACCTTTTTTTATTCTCAAATCGGATGTGCGATTAAAGTGGTCCCAGATATGGATTAAAGTAAAAATTAAAAATCCCTGTGCACTCCAAAAATGCAGGTTTCTGATGAATGATGCTGTCGGATTTAATATCATTATTGTACTTAATGATAGCAAGGGATTATTAACATCATATGGGATGGCAATTAAAACTCCCGTAATGGCACAAATCAAAAATGCAGCCAATGAAATCTGTCCATAGGTTACATCTTTAATTATGTTTTTCGAGTTTTTCAATTATTATCTATAGTTGAACAGTAAGAATACTGCTATTTCTATCAATTTCAAAATCAAGTTTCTCCAATGGTCTTAATGCAGGACCAATTAGTACATTTCCTTCTAAATCAAATGAAGAGCCATGGCAAGGACAGAGAAGTTTCGAATCAGACTCGCTGACAATTTTACAACCCAGATGAGTACAACGTGATGATAATACCTGAATTTTGTTATCTCTGGTAACAACTATGAATTCATCGTTAAAACTAACCTCTTGATTTGGGTTGTAAGGAATGGTGAATTTCTTTTTTGAATTTATGGTTTTTTGCCTACCAACCATACTTCCCCATAGAACAGCTGTTCCTGTTATCAACCCTATAAAGGCAGATTTAATAAAGTATCGTCGTGTATGTACTTCTTTATTCACAGAAAACCATTAAAACGCGAAAATACCAAATTACTATATTATCAAGGATAACATTGGCTTATATATAATCAAGATAAACAAGTGGGACTATCCAGTATGACAAATTCTCATTAAACCATCGGCATCAATAACCTCAAAAGTTTTACCAGTAATTTTGATTAAGCCATCATCCTGGAACTTCTTTAGGGTTCGTATTACACTTTCAGTTGACATACCTGCAAGTTCAGCAAGCTCTTTTCGACTTAATGTAAGTTCAAATTTATCCGTTTTGAAAATATTCCCTGCTAAGCAGAGTATTATATCAGCAAGTTTACCGAATGCTTGTCGATGGGTAAGACAGAAAAAACGTCCATTCTTTTGGATTGCGACTTCACATAGAACATCAATAATCGCAGAGGCAAAGCGTCCATTCTCCAGAATCAACTGCCTAATAATATTTATATCAATTAATTTAACTTCTGTATCAACATAAGCAGATGCGGTGTACTGAAATACATTTTGATTAGTTGGCAACGAGGTAAGCCCTATCAAACTTCCTGTTGGTGCAATTCTTAAGATCAGAGACTTATGATCGTCTTCATAATAAACTTTAGCTAGTCCTTCACAAATATATATGATATGAGTGGTGAAAGTTCCTTGTTTGGCTATAATCTCTCCTTTGTTGTATTCAATTACAACCTTATTCTTCTCGATTATCTCCTTTTGATCAGGTGTGAGATATTCAAAAGGATGAATCGATGACTTTGGAACTGTGCAAGAAGCCTTTATATTTTGTATTTCGCTCAAATCAATATATTTAGATTACAAAAATATAACAAAACACACAGGTCAGCAAGGAAATTGACACATATCATATTTTTTAGAGCTCGACATCATACTTAATTACAAAGATTGATTTGATAGCCGTACTAGCTTTGTAACAAATAACTATTATAAAAAATTCATACAGATGAGTTATATGAAAAAGCTAGTAATAACATCGATGGTGTTCATTTTATCATCATATGTTTATTCTGCTGGTTATTATGATCTGGATAATGATTCCATCTCAAAATTTCCAATTGTGAATTACATATTAAAAGCTAATAGAAATACTACTAAATCTGTTGATCATTCAAAGTTCGACATTCTCAAACAAGATTTTGATAGTGCACAGATGGTAACTGCTGCATGTTTATCGTGCCATAATGAGCGCGATAAAGAAATAATGGCAACATCTCATTGGCTATGGCAACGAGAAGAAGAAATTGAAGGAAAGGGTGTTGTTCCTGTGGGTAAACGTAATATCCTTAATAACTTTTGCATTGGCACTATGGGAAGCGAAGCAACTTGTACTAGGTGTCACATTGGATATGGTTGGAAAGACAAAAGTTTCAACTTCGATGAGCCAACCAATATTGATTGTTTGGTATGCCACGACAAAACTGGAACTTACGTAAAAGGAAAAGGTATGGCTGGATTACCTGACCCATCCGTTGACCTTAATTATGTATCACAAAATGTAGGATCTCCAGGAAGAGATAATTGTGGAGTTTGTCACTTTTGGGGTGGCGGTGGAAACAATGTAAAACACGGTGAGCTTGATCAAGCCATGATAGACTGCTCCCATAAAGTAGATGTACATATGACCACCGAAGGGGAAGATATGAGTTGTGTTGATTGCCATGTAACTGATAAGCATCAGATGTCGGGTAAAGTATATGCATTATCTTCAGAAAATAAAGATAGAGCGACATGTGCGTACTGCCATACAGAACGTCCACATGAGGATGAACTACTAAATGACCATAATGCAAGAGTAGCCTGTCAAACATGTCATATTCCTGTTTATGCAAAAGCAAATGCCACAAAAATGATTTGGGACTGGTCAACCGCAGGCCGACTAGATGATAATGGGAACCCTATGCATGAAAATGATGCCGATGGCAATCATAACTATTTATCAATCAAAGGAAACTTTGTTTATGATGATCATGTTGTTCCGGAATATTTCTGGTTTAATGGTATTGCAAATCACCAATTAATCGAAGACAAGATTGATACAATACCTTTACAAATGAATACACTTTATGGATCATATCGTGACAAAGGTAAAAACATGAGGTCCAAAGAACCTGCAAAAATATGGCCAGTTAAAGTCCATAGAGGTAAACAGATTTACGATACAATTAATATGACTCTTATTCAACCAAAACTATGGTCACCAAATAAAGGTGAAGGAGCTTATTGGAAGGATTTTGATTGGGATCTAGCTTCACGTTTGGGAATGGAATATGTAGGACTTCCTTACAGCGGTGCTTATGGTTTTGTTGAAACTGAGATGTACTGGCCACTAAACCATCAAGTTTCACCTGCAAGTGAATCTCTAAAATGTATTGATTGCCACTCTCGTCCAAACGGAAGATTGGCAAACCTTACTGACTTTTATCTACCAGGTAGAGACTTTAACCCATTCGTTGATACTGCCGGAATAT
>CALCGQ010000058.1 GCA_937901015.1 uncultured Bacteroidota bacterium
TTTTAAATCTCTGTATTTGGTAGTTAGGGATGAAATTATAATACCAATTCCCAAAGATAGAGTCATCAATATAAGAACAAGTAGTGGAAATAGAAAAGCATAATTATTTGGAGAAATATCCGAGCCTTTATAAACGTAATATAAATACACAAAAACAAATACTGAAAACTGTATAAGCATTTTAATTAACCCTGTTATTGAAACCGACAAAGGTGCAATTAGCCTTGGAAAATAAACCTTACCAAAAATTGCCTGATTGGTAAGAAAAGTATCCGATGTTTTGATAAGTGATTCTGAAAAATAATTCCACAAGGTAATTCCAGCCAAGTAAAACAAAGGCTGAGGTAATCCATCGGTTGAGATACCAGCCAATCCACCAAAAACAAACATAAATACAATAGTTGTGAATACCGGCTGAATAAAAAACCATAGCGGGCCTAGTACGGTTTGTTTATAAAATGTGACTATATCACGTCTTATATACATCTCCAGCAGATCTCGATATTGCCATACTTCCTTTAAGTTTAGATGTAAAAGACTCCTTCTTGATTCGATTACAAATTTTTTTCGGTTATTTTTGGTTGTCATCGTTTTCTAATTGAATATCTAACTAAAATTTCGTGAGTTTTCCACAGAGTAAAATAAACTAAATCTTTCTATTTTACACAGCTTCGCCCCCTAAGTCCCATTATGTTTCAACCTAATTTTAGTATAAAGATTGTAGCAATTGGGCTTGTTACAGAATAAAAATTAATCGGCAATTTAACAAAATTCACCTTATTAACGTGAGACTGCCATCCGAATTAGTGAGTGAGAATTCATATTGTTAACAAATCATGTAATATGAGATCTACCAATAATAAATTGAAATTAATAATTATCTGAATTTCCAGACGGCATATATTACTGAAAATAGCATAATTAATCCTTACCTATGGGAATAAGGTTTTATGCATAAACATATATTTTGATATTAAAATCGGGGGGTTTGTTTCACTTCTGCAAAAGCTGAAATGTGTATAACTTAATTACTGACTTATTTCGTTATTCCACTCCAAAGTATTAATCAGGTGCTCAATATCATCAGAAATAAAATCAATAACAGGTTCCAGTGAATCGTTATTTGGGACAATATTAAAATATAAAGCTCCTCTTACAAAATGTGTTGAACTATCAGTTAAAAAGAACTGATAAGGAGAAGCTGCTCCACTACCTTGTATCTTATAGGTTAATCCATAAATTTGGCGTGACTTGTCAACTATCAAACTGTCAACTATATCTTCTGCCTTTGGAATGTGCTTTGAAACCAAAGTGTAAGAGTCTTCCAAATATGTAATGAGGTTATTTTCAACTGGTTTATAGCTTAAGAATATGGTAGCTTTAAACTGTGGGTATTCGATGTTTATCCAATAGTCTTGTCCTGGATTATGTCTAGGTTCTGTTAAAGTTGCATAAGCGGGATATTCAAAATAATATGGAAAAGTAGTATCTGAAACCAAATAGTTGCGCTCAGGCATTTCTATCCTGAAATAACCTCGGGGAAGTGGTGTGGTGTTATTCTCACAAGCCACCAACCCAATAATTAGTATGCTATATATTATTATCTTTTTCAGTTTTGTTTTCATCAATTATGACTTTAACACTGTTAATCTTTCGTTGATCGGCATCAATAACTTCGAACTTTAGATTTTCAAAAACAATTATTGATCCTTGTTCTGGAATCTTACTCTCAAGCTCCAGAATCAAACCTCCCAATGAATCCGATTCACCTCTTACCACATCGAATATCTCATCATTAAGATCCAGTATTTTGCAAAAATCAACAATTGGTGTTTTGGCTTCGAAGATGAATGTATTATCACTTAATTGATCATATTTAAATTGCAAAGGCTCAATATCAAATTCATCACTAATTTCACCCACAATCTCTTCAATTATATCTTCCAGAGTAATAATTCCAGAAGTACCTCCGTATTCATCTACTACTATAGCCAGATGAATCTTTTTCTGCCGAAACTCCTGCAGTAAGTCATTTATCCGCTTATTTTCTGGTACAAAAAATGCAGGTTTTCTTATTAGTTTCTGCCATATTGCACTTCCATTATCTCCAGAAAATGGCAGTAGATCTTTGATATATAGTACGCCTTCTATATTATCGATTGTGTCCTTATAAACAGGGATTCTGGAAAAGCCAGATTTCAGTACTATTTCTTTTACTTCATTTATTTCCAGAGCTATATCAATTCCTGTAACATTAACGCGGGAAACCATTATTTCACTTGCTTCTTTTTCACCAAACGTTGCAATTCCTTTTAAAATTAATTTTTCTTCATCTGTAACGCTCGTATCAGAAGTTATTTCAATGGCATCGCTCAGATCGCTCATACTAATATTATGACCTTTCTTCCCAATTCTGTTGTCAATAAATGAAGTGGATAATACTAGTAGGCTACTAAGTGGCTTAAATATCCATATTAATGCTTTAAGGTTCAGCACCATTAATGTTGCAACAGATATGGGCTCTTTGTTGGATAGTATTTTGGGTATAATCTCACCAAATATCAATAATATTGATGTAACAACTATAACTTGAATCAGGAATACTATTATGGCATTCGACTCAAGGTTGAATAGACTAGATGTTATATATGTTGATAGAATTACAATACTAACATTTATAAAGTTATTTGAAATAAGAATTGTTGCAAGTAACTCTTTCGGTTTGGTAAGAAGCTTAAGTATTTCTTTATCCTTTTTACCGGATCTAACCCTGAGTGATTCAAGATCAGAAGGGGAAAGCGAAAAGAATGCTGTTTCAGATCCTGAGATCAGACCGGAGAAAAACAATAGTATAACCAATACAATCAAGGCTATGATAGTATCAGTGCTGAATCCTAAAAAAAATTGCTCCGAAATGTTTAATAAGGTTATAAAAGAATCTGCTTCAGTGTCTTCCAAAATAATCTATAGTGTTTGTAATACTGTGCAAAATTACAAAGAAAAGCAATACTTAAGCACAAGCATCTAAACTTTAGAATGGTAGATCATCTTCCGGTGTATTGGTGGCCGGAGAATTACCTGTATTTTGAGCTGGTGTATCTGTAGTTGGTGAAGTTGTTGTGTTGGAATTACTATAGTTACCCCCATCACTTCCCTTAGGATGTGCTAACATATTTATCTTTTCGGCAAGTATCTCAGTAATATACCTTTCATTACCATCTCTATCGTTGTATTTTCTGGTTTTGATCTTACCTTCTACATATATCAAATCACCTTTGGCTACATTTTTTTCAGCAAGATATCTGTATCCTACCACATTGTGCCATTCGGTTTGGTCTCTCCATTCATTGGTGGTTCTATCTCTATAACTTTCAGTTGTTGCCAATGAAAAGCTCATCCTTTTGGTTCCATCTTCAAAAGTAAATACATCAGGGTCTTTTCCAATATGTCCTATCAATACAACTTTGTTTATTCCTGCCATAAGTTTTAGTTCTTTTTTATTATTTGAGACATCAAAATTATGGAATTTTCACTTAAAGAATGATAGAAATCCGCTAATATGCATAACAAATGTCACTTTTTTGTCATCTGAAATACATTAGCAGTACTGAATATACTAGTAAAGAACATATTATAATCAAAAAAAAACATTTTTTATATCGCGAATAATAAAATTATATTATTTTTGTCGCCCTAATTAAGAAACTAATTTTTAATCATTTAAAATATCATTGAGATGACAAAAGCAGAAATTGTAACTGAGATTGCCAACAAAACAGGCGTAGAAAAAGTAGCTGTACAAGCAGTAGTAGAGTCTTTCATGGAAACAGTAAAAGACACAATGGTGAATGGAGAGAATGTATATTTAAGAGGCTTTGGTAGTTTTATTATCAAGAAAAGAGCTGAAAAAACAGGACGTAATATTTCAAAAAATACTACTATCATTATTCCTGCTCACAATATTCCTGCTTTTAAACCAGCAAAAACTTTCGTAAACGAAGTAAAAGCTAAATAGTTTTATAAACAACTAATAATTAATATTATGCCAAACGGAAAAAAGAGGAAAAGACACAAGATGGCGACCCACAAACGTAAAAAACGTTTAAGGAAGAACAGGCATAAGAAGAAATAAACTATTTCTTTTAGCAATATAAAACAAGGCCGACAACGGCCTTGTTTTATCATTTAATTATACCTTATTACTACCCACCCTGTTTGTCCAGTAACTTTCAAAATTATCTATTAATAATCAGTCTATTAACTGATTATATTAATTAAAAATAAACAATGTGAACAGAGAATTAATCATTGATTCAAGTTTATCGGAAGTTAACATTGCACTACTTGAGGACAAAAATTTAGTCGAATTAAATAAGGAACAGATCAACAACAACTTTGCTGTTGGCGATGTGTTTTTAGGCAAGGTAAAAAAGATTATGCCTGGTCTTAACGCTGCATTTGTAGACGTAGGATATGAGAAAGATGCATTCCTACATTATCTAGATTTGGGGCCACAAATACGTACTTTTAATAAGTATGTTAAACTTGGTGTGTTAGCAAAAGCTCATCTAACATCCCATGAAACAATCAAGCGAGAAAAAGATATTGAAAAATCCGGGAAAATTACTCAGGTACTTGTATCGGGGCAACAAATTCTGGTACAAATTGCCAAGGAACCAATATCAACAAAGGGTCCTCGAATTTCCACTGAGATTTCTTTCCCAGGGAGATTCCTAGTACTTCTTCCTTTCTCAAATAAGATTTCAATCTCTCAGAAGATTAAAAGTAAAGAAGAGAGAAATAGATTAAAAAGACTAATAACCAGCATACTACCTAATAATTACGGAATAATAATTAGAACAGTAGCTGAAAACAAAAAAGTAGCAGAGCTTGATGCGGACCTCCGTGACTTGACAGGAAAGTGGGAAGGGATTATCAAAAAACTTCCTAACTCAAAACCTCCTCAAAAGGTACTTAGCGAACTTGATAGGGCATCACAGATATTGAGAGATATTCTGAATGCATCCTTCAATACAATACATGTAAATGACGCTACCCTATTTGATGAAATAAGAAACTATATTGGAACCATTGCCCCTGACAAAAAAGATATCGTTAAAAGATATAAAGGTAAGGTACCAATTTTTGACTATTATGGTATTGAAAAACAGCTTAGGAGCTCGTTTGGAAAAACAGTTACCATAAAAAGCGGTGTTTATTTGGTTATTGAACATACCGAAGCACTTCATGTTATCGACATTAACAGTGGACATCGTGTAAACAAAGAAAACTCTCAAGAAGAGAATGCCTTAATTGTAAATATGGAAGCTGCTGCAGAAGTAGCACGGCAATTAAGACTAAGAGATATGGGGGGTATTATTGTAATTGACTTTATTGATCTTCACGACGCAAAAAACCGACGTGCTTTACACCAAAAGCTTGTTGAGGAAATGTCGAAAGATAGAGCTAAACATACAATACTACCACCGAGTAAATTTGGACTTGTACAAATAACACGTCAGCGTGTTAGACCAGAAATGATTGTACCTGTACTTGACCCTTGCCCAACATGCAGTGGCACAGGACAAATTAAGTCAAGTATGTTTTTGATGGATGAAGTTGAGAATAATCTTAATTATCTCATTCGTGATCAAAATGAGAGTAAACTTACTTTGGCAGTACATCCATATATCTATGCATTCCTTACAAAGGGTTTCATGTCCATTCAAATGAAATGGTTTAGAAAATACTTTAGCTGGGTTAAGATTAAACCAGAAAGTGGTTACCAAATTATGGAATTCCAGTTCATTAATAAGAATGGTGATATAATCAAGAGATAAAAAAAATGCGAGCCCAATGGGCTCGCATTTTTTTATCAACTTAACCTCTAGTATTTACTTGGTTGAATACTTAAAACAGGTATCGGTGAATGATTTACCATTTGACTAGCATATGGTCCCAATAGTAAATTTGCCGTACTAGTTTCCTGCTCTGTCATAATCGTTATCAGATTGGCACCAACTTTTGATGCATAATTTATAGTCTCCTCGGTTATATTATCGGCCTCAACGAAAGCAGACTTATGCCTAATGGAATTTTCAACAAGGTATTCTTCAGCCTGTGCCACATAATTTCGAATCCTATATCTAATATCATCGCTTGAAGTTGTGAACAGACCTACCACATGAACTTCCGACCCGAAATATTTTGCCAATAATGCAGTCATAGGTAATTTCTGACGTGTAATCTTTGTACTATCCAAAGGCAAAATAATTTTTTTAAGATCAGTTCCAATATCAATTCCACCCCGTATTGTAATAATCGGTTTAGTACAAGATGAAACAATCCTATTTGCATTACTTCCAATCCAAAACTCTTCAAATCCAGATGATCCATGGGTTCCAATTACGACCAGAAATGCATCAATCTCATCTGCGAGAAGGCAGGTTTCCTTATATACTTTACCTTTTCGAATATGATACTCAATCTTCTCTCCGTTAAGATGATATTTATACTTCTTAATCAACTCATCAAATCGGGTCTTTACCTCATCCTCAAGACTTGATGGTTCAACTGTGAATATTTCTTTGGAATAATCAAGATGATTAATCCAAACCATTGCGATACCAGCTTTAGCCTTTCTGGCAATTGTAATGGCATGTTCAAGGGCGTTTATTGAACAATCAGAAAAATCTATGCCCACAAGAATCATTTTACTCATAGCTATGGTTTTTTGTATATTTCGATAGATTTGGGAAATTAATATTATCCTGTGTAACCCATGCCCCTGGATATTTTCTATTGATTTTTTGTAGAAATTTCTCAGCCTCAAGGCGAGTTCTAAAGTCACCAACTCTGACCCTATAATTAGGTACACCAAAAGTTAAGTATACAGGAATATCAGGATAATCATCTAAAAATTCAGCTTTTGCTTCTTCTGTTATATCGAGTGCATCATTACCTGATGCCATAAGTAATTGTATTCGGTACCCTTGAAATACAGGGAATTCAGCATTGTGATCAATATGCAATTGAAGTAATGAATCAATCCTTTCTTCAGCAATTATTGTGGAATTACCAGCTACAGTATTTTGACCGACTAATTCGCCACCCACTGTAATTAACACACAAACAAAAACAATTATTAATCTCATAATCAGTAAAATAATTAATGCTCTTTTGCCCTTACACTAACGATTGGTATCTTAGAGTTATTTATTAGTTGTTGTGCGTAAGGACCCAAAAATTTATTAGCAGTTGTAGTACCCTGATCGGTCATTATCGCAATCAGGTCTATTTGATTTGTAATACTATATTCTATAATTGATGCAGCTACATTAGTAACATCTATTTTTTCTAAAACAAAATTAACATTTCTATCGATTAAACAACTCTTTGCATCTTCCCCAAATTTATCAATTCTCTTGCGAATAACACTTATGGTCGTATTGTATACTTTTAGTAAATGAACACTTGCACCAAACCTAAGTGCAAGGTCACAAATAAAGGGCAATTTCTGCTTTGTTTCAAGGGAACTATCCAGTGGAAGCAAGATTTTGTTTAGCCTTGAATTAAACTCATAACCACTTCTAATTGTAGTAACGGGACATGGAGCCTGAGTAACAATCCGATATGTATTACTACCAATCCAATGCTGTTCATATCCTGAAACACCATGAGTTCCAGCAAATATCATATCAGCATCAATTTTTTTGGCAGTTTTAGCAATCTCTTGATAAACCTTCCCTTTTCTAAGAAGTACTTTAATTTTCCGATCAGGTAATTGCTCATTATACTTCTTTACCAATCCATCTAAGTATGCTTTGTTTTCAATTCGTATATCGCCCTTAATGGTATCGATAAGTGATTCATCTGAGAAAGTATTATCCACCCAAATTAAATATACAGCAGCATCTAATTTCTCAGCATACATCAACGCATACTGTAAAGCATGTTCTGCATTTTTCGAAAAATCTATGGCAACTAATATGGTTTTCATTTCGGTAATTCGTTAGCAGTGTTAATAAAAAGTAACTAATGACAATCCTAGATTACCTATGTAATGCAGCTAATATAACAAAATATTCTCAAATCTAGTATGATAATAATATGAAAGATTCAATAATCATACTTATGTAGTTGTAATAAATATAAGTCATTGGGTATTTTCCCCTACTTTTGTTTAAAAATATTATCAATGAACGAAAACCTCGACGCATCAGGATCAAATCTCAGCAGCGATGAAAAAGCAGTGGAGAACTCCCTAAGGCCTAGCCATTTTGTCCAATTTACAGGTCAACCAGGAGTCGTGGAAAACTTGAAGATTTTCGTGGAGGCTGCAAAACAAAGAGAGGATGCTCTTGATCATGTTCTGCTGCATGGACCTCCTGGACTAGGTAAAACTACTTTATCTCATATTATTTCAAATGAATTGGGGGTAAATATCATCAATACATCCGGACCTGTATTGGATAAGCCTGGTGATCTTGCTGGTTTACTTACTAACTTGAATGAAAATGATGTTCTTTTTATTGATGAGATACACAGACTTAGTGCTGTTGTAGAAGAGTATTTATATTCAGCAATGGAGGATTTCAAAATTGATATTATGATAGAAACAGGCCCCAACGCAAGGTCTGTTCAAATAAATCTCAATCCCTTCACTCTTATTGGTGCAACAACGCGGTCGGGACTATTAACTGCTCCTTTAAGATCGAGGTTTGGTATAAATTTAAGACTTCAGTACTATAATAAAAAAACTCTTGCTTGGATTATAAAACGGAGCTCTTCAATACTTCAGGTTGAAATTAGCGAAGAGGCGGCCCATGAAATTGCAGGCAGAAGTAGAGGAACCCCTAGGATTGCAAACCTTCTTTTAAGAAGAGTTCGTGATTTTGCTCAAATCGTTGGAGATGGAAATATTGATGTTAAGATTTCAAAACATGCATTAAAAGCACTGCAGGTTGATAAAAATGGTCTTGACGAGATGGATAACCGAATCCTGACAACGATTATTGACAAGTTTAAAGGTGGTCCTGTAGGAATTACTACAATCGCCACAGCATGCGGCGAAGAAAGGGACACAATTGAAGAAGTTTATGAGCCATTTCTCATACAAGAGGGTTATATAATGAGAACTCCCAGAGGTAGAGAAGTTACTCAACTAGCTTATGAACACCTGGGAAAAACAAAAAATCCCGATCAGGCTAAACTTTTCTAGAAATTATTAATTCACTAATTTGCCGGTACAATCACTAATAAAAGATCAACTATCCCAATTCATCAAAGATGAAGCTATAAAGTTAGGCTTTGCTGATTGTGGAATTTCCAAGGCAGAACATCTTCCAGAAAATGAGGCTTACATGGAAGAATGGCTTAAAAATGGCAATAATGGAGAGATGGGTTACCTTGAAAAAAACAAGGAAAAAAGATATAATCCAACATTGCTAGTTGAAGGTGCGAAATCAGTAATATCAGTATTGCTTAATTATTATCCTGAAAGTGTAATTACGGATGATGATAATAACTATAAAATCTCAAAATATGCTTATGGCATAGATTATCATTACTTAATTAAGGAAAAGCTAAAAATCCTAAATGATCTTATTATTGAAAAATCGGGAACACATAATTCAAGACTTTTTGTTGACTCTGCACCAGTTCTAGATCGTGCATGGGCACACAAAAGCGGATTAGGATTCATTGGGAAAAATACAATGCTCATTAATAAAAAAATGGGCTCCTTCTTTTTTATTGGGCATATTATTACGGATCTAGAACTAGCTTACCATAACAACACTCCACTTAAAAACTTCTGTGGAAGCTGTACCAGATGCATTGATGCATGTCCCACAAAAGCAATTAAAAACAATTACATTGATGCCAGAAAATGTATTTCATATTTAACCATTGAATACCATGGTGAACTTGAAAACCAAAATAAGGAAGAATTCAAGAATTGGATATTTGGCTGTGATATTTGTCAGGATGTTTGTCCGTGGAACAGATTCTCCAAACCACATAATGAACCATTATTCAAACCATCAGAAAGCCTTCTAAAAATGCGCAAAAACGATTGGGAGTCGATGGATAAAATCAAATTCAATCTGCTTTTTAAAGGTGCGGCTGTAAAAAGAACCCGATATAACGGGTTAAAAAGGAATATTGATTTCCTCAGCAAAACTGATTTATAGAATAACTACTGATAAAAAACCTATTTTTGAATCATAAATTTTAATTTATTCATGGGTCGTTTTAAATTTATAATCTTCGGAATATCCTTAATAATATCTGTTGGATCACTTATAACATATTGGATAGTAAGTAAAGAAGACTCATTTTCTGATGAAATCATCTCACATACCTCAGATGCTTTCAAAGAAAATCTAAATAAGTTCTTAGACTCGGTAACCCTAGCTGTTGATGAACTTAATTCAAATACGAGGAGTATCTCTGAAGATACCCCTGATATGGAACAATTGAATAAGTTATACTCTGAAATGATATTGTCCGATAAATATCTAATGGGGATTGCGCTGTCTGATGAGAAGTTTTCATATATAATTTTCCGTGAAAAATCAACATGGGCAACAACTTTCGATATTGATATGACAGATAGCACGTCGGAATGGAAGCGCTTAAATAATAAACTGGAAATTGTTAGTGAATGGACAGATGTTGCAACTTCTTATCCGAGCAAGAGCAATATCAAAGAAATTGAAGAGAGGCTGAAATCATCACAGTTTGTTTGGAATGTAAATGATAGCCCCGTTCCTGATTCTCCAAATATGCTATCAATTGTTTTCAATACTAAGAATCAAAAAGGAGAAAAAATTATTACAGGATTAATATACAATTCTCTGAATTTAAGTAGAGATTTTGCATCTGTATTGAAATATGAAAAGCCACTAGTTTCAATTCTAGCAAACAACAAAAAGATTGTTACTCCAATTATAACTACAGATTCCTCAAGTATTGCAGTCTATGGTAAACTAGGATCTCAGATTGAGAGTATTGTGGAGAATTGGTATAAAAGTGATGGCCTGAAATCAAGTTCATTTTCCTACGAAAAACTAAGTCAAATTTTCTGGACAAGAGTAGTTTCTCTTGAATCAAAGGTTGGTATTAATGGATTTGCGGTAACCATATCTGCCCAGGATCTGGCAAAAACAGAACAGAAACAAGAACAAAAGTATTTGTATATTTCCATATTATTTGCACTTCTCTCCCTGATATTCTTCATATTTAAAATGCGAAAGTCAAAGAATACTAGTAAGAAGATTGCTGAAATAGAAATTCCATCAACAGAAGAATTAATGGGAATCATCAGCAAAGGAGAAACCGAATATGTTGAATTCAAATCTTCTCTACGATGGGACTATAGGCAAGAGATTGTAAACAAAGTATTGGAGAATGTTATCCTTAAGAGTATAAATGCATTTGCCAATGCTAAAGGAGGCAAGCTGATTATTGGTGTGGATGATGATATGCAGATACTTGGCCTACAAAACGATTTCAATACACTTAAAAAACAAGATGCAGATTATTTTGAACTTCATTTGAGGAAACTGATAAACAATCAGTACGGAATAGCATTTTCCAATGAAAATCTAAGAATGAGTTTCTACAATATCGATGATAAGATAATTTGTTTAATTCAGATTATTGCTGCTGAGAACCCCATATTCCTGAAGACAAAAAATAAACAGGGAGCTGAGGTTGAAAAGTTCTATGTACGATCTGGGAATGCATCACAAGAAATATCCTCATTAACCGAGATTAATGAATATATAAATATCAGATTTGACAAGTAGTATTATTCTATAACTTATCAATTTAGATAGGTTTTGATATTTTTACTTGAATTCTAACATTACTAACTAATATCTACATTATGGGATGGCTAATATTCTGGATTGCTCTCTATTTAATCATTATTGTTGCACTCTCGCTACGTCACTTAAAAACCTCTGATCTAGATCAATACCTAGTCAATAACAGAAACACAAAAACTCTTCCACTAGTATTTACCATTCTAGCCACTTTCGTAGGTGGAGGAACTTCAATTGGACTTATGGCATTGGGGTACGAATCGGGTTTTGCTGCTGTGGCAATTGGTGTAGCATATGTGATTGGTTTCGGGATTTTGTGGAAGTATGCAGGTAAAATCCGTGACTTTGGAGCCAAAAACAACATTTACAGTTTCCCTCATTATCTAAATCATACTTATACCACAGAAAAGGACAAAATGTTCTCTAAGATATTTTCAGCAACTGTTAGCGGTGTTAGCATTTTTATTTTCTTTTTTATACTGGCTGCCCAATTTGTGGCTATGGCAAGTTTGCTGAAATTTACTTTTGAAATTGGCTATACCTCAGCGGCAATTATTTCTGCAATTATAATTATTGCATATACTGCTATCGCTGGTTTATCCGGTGTTATTATTACGGATACAATTCAGTTTATCGCCATAGTGATAATGATTATTTTAATATTTATACCAGGTATAATAGCCGACACAGAGGCCTTTACCAGACTTGGTGAATTACCTGAATCCATGTTAAACGGCACTCATCTTGGTATGGTATTCTTAATTGGTACACCAATATTTTTATCATGGTCGGTGTTGGCACGAATGGATATCTGGCAACGCCTTCTTGCTGCCAAGAGCAATAAAGTTGCTAAAAGAGTTACTTTATGGTCAGGACTGGGTATGTTGCCATTTTATATAATATTCCCCTTGGTTGGTATGGCCATTAGGTTGGTAATTGACTATGAAATTACACCCGATCAAACGGCTGGAGTTGCTTATATATTTATTGACAGACATAGCACTGGGTTTTTGATGTCCTTTGCAATTGTGGGTTTACTTTCAGCACTAATGTCATCTGGAGATAGTTTTCTAAATATTATCTCTATTTCAGCAGTAAAAGACTTTGTGGGATGGGGCAATAGTAAACCAGTAACCCAAGAAAAAGCCCATAAGATGATCCGAATTGCCACTTTTGCTTTTGGCATTATTGCTCTTTTCGTAGCTCTTGTATTTCCAAATATTGTGGACTTAATGGTAGTGGGTATATCAACAATAACGATTTTTGCACCAATCACGCTATTTGCATTAATTGTGAAGAACGCCTTTGCATATAGAAAAGCTGTTCTGGTAAGCTTGCTTATTGCCTTCTTTATAAACTTAATATTATTTGTATGGGGGTTGAATTCTCCGGAAAGTTTTAACCCTAAATCTTCATTTGTACCATCTATTATAATTGAAACTATAATTCTACTTGTGGGGATGAAACTTACAAAAGTCCCTAAAGTAAAAACCGATTAAACCAATAACATGAGCACAGATATTCTAAACGATGAGTACTTTATGAAAGCAGCATTGCAAGAAGCAATTATTGCACTGGAGAAAGATGAAGTACCTGTGGGAGCTGTTATAGTTTATGACAAAAGAATAATTGCAAGAGCTCATAATTTAACTGAAACCCTAAATGATGTAACTGCCCATGCTGAAATGCAGGCATTTACTTCTGCATCTGATTTTATTGGTGGAAAATACCTAAAAGGATGTACTTTATATGTAACATTGGAGCCATGTATTATGTGCGCTGGAGCTGCATATTGGACGCAGATTGAAAACATAGTTTTTGGAGCTAGCGATGACAAAAGAGGTTTCATTAAAAATAGAGACAAAATAATTCATCCGGGAACCAATATTAAAGGCGGAGTTCTATCCAAAGAATGTGGGGATATTATAAGCAACTTTTTTGCAAAAAAGAGAGAGTTAAAAAATAAGTAGCAACTACTCATTGGAATATTCTAAGCATGTTTATAATTAAAGAGCATATAGTTCCTATTGGAATATCGGAGATTAGGCTAATTGATTATGCATTATCAATATTCCCTGAAATCCCCACAAGAAGTGCCATGAAAAAGGCCATCAGCAGAGGTGAAATAGTAGTTAATGATATTCATGAGAAATCAGGCTTATGGATATCCTCAGGACAATCCATAAAACTAATCGATTTAGAGCTTGCCCCTCCAAAACCACTTGACTTACCATTGGAAGTTGTTTTTGAAGATGATCATTTAGCCATTATTAACAAACCATCAGGCATCGAAATAAGCGGGAATAAATACTTCACTATTCAAAATGCACTTGTTTCCAATTTAGGCATATCCACTCAAGCTGATGCTTTAAAATGGGCTCGTCCGGTGCACCGATTGGATAGACCTACTACTGGGTTATTGTTGGTTGCAAAAACAGCTTCATCGTTGGCAAATCTTGGCCATCAATTCGAAAATAACCAAGTGCATAAAAAATACAGGGCACTTGTTGCAGGCAGAATAGATGATTCAGGGGAACTAAATACTCCAGTTGGTGGTAAGGAATCATATACCAAATATAATTGTATTGGAAGATGTAGATCATTAAAAACAGATTGGATTTCAGAAGTTGACTTGTATCCGGAAACTGGGCGACGACATCAGCTAAGAATACAACTTGCTGATTTTGGTTACCCAATAGTTGGCGAAAAAGAATATGGAGATGGGCCTGTTCTTAAAGGTAAAGGACTGTTTTTATCATCACTAGAACTTAGTTTCACTCATCCGTATACTAGAGTTCCTGTTACTTTCAGTATAGATGCCCCTATTAAGTTTGATTCACTTATGAAAAAGGAGCAATTACGGTGGGAAAAATCAAACGGGAGTATTGATTAATACAACCTTGCCAAATAATTGAAATGATCATCCTCAAATAAACGTTCACACTTAAAGCCAACTTGTTCAGCAAGCATTGCCAGATTATCAAAATCTATATACAGCCAATCAAAAGACTCGCCTTTAACACCCTTGTGTTCAATTACATACTCAACTTCACCGTAATAATTATCGTTTAAATTAATTGTATAACCACCATCCTGATCCTCATCTTCATAGAGATAGAGAAGATCAGATGAATCAAGTAACAACTGACCACCAGAAACAAGCATTTCTTTTGCTTGTTCTAAAAACTTAGTTAATCCAACAAAATTCTTTGTGAACCCAATACCGTTCATTAGCATTAATAGAGTATCATAACCCTCTCCTTTGTAGTCAAATATATCAGATTCCAAAACCTTGCTAAGGCCTCTTTTCCGCATAACATCAACAAATCCAGGTTTAATATCGAGAGAAGTAATATCCACTCCTTGTTCTTTCAAGTAAAGAGAATGAGAACCTGATCCGGCTCCAATATCAAGTACTTTTCCTGAACATAAACTCAATGCCTTTTGTTCCAATTCGGGCATTTCCGAAAAGCCTCTAAAGAAATAGGAAATTGGAATAATTTCATCATCACCTTTATTGCAATGCACTAAAACTTCGGATGAAGTATCTCCGTTTAAGTAATCATAAAAAGCTGTTTCGAATGGATCAGGCATGGTATTATTTTTTTGCGCAAAGTAGGTAAATATTTAATCAGTAATCTTATGGAGAAATTAATTTTTCAAAGATATCAGATTCGCATTTAAGTATAGAGTTTATATTATGAACAACCTTATTAAGTTCATGAATCCTTAATCACAATGCTATCACCATCATTCATGCAAATCTTAATATTCCTTCCCATAATCAAGGCTCTGTTATCGTCAATGTGCCCTGCAGGAAATCCAAAATAAACCGGATAATCGAACTCATCAACACAGTCTCTTATTATCTCCTCTGCTGTTTTACCAAAAGGAATCGGGTTATCATTCATTTGAGTCATTCCCCCAACCACTAATCCAGCAAGATTACTAAGCATTCCTGCTCGTTTTAATCCCATCATCATTCGGTCGATATGATAGAGATATTCATCAAGATCCTCTAAAAACAATATTTTACCATCCGTATCAGGAAAAGAATTACTCCCAAGCAAACTATATAGCACCGATAGATTACCTCCCACAAGCTGTCCTTCGGCATCTCCTACCCTGTTCATTTTATTTGAGCTAAAAACTGTGTCAACAATTTTACCTTGCAGCTTATCAAAAAGAGAATTTATCGCCTGATTAGTATTACCTGTAAAATTAATTGGCATTGTGGCATGCATGGTTTGAATACCGAAATTCATCGATACATGATTATGAAAAACGGTAATATCACTATAACCAGTTAACCATTTTGGGTGTTTATAAAACCTAGAAAAGTCAATCTTATCAACTATTCTAACACATCCATAACCTCCTCTAGCAAACATAATCGCCTTTATTGAATCGTCATCAAGCATCAATTGCAACTCCTGTGCCCTTAGTAAATCACTTCCTGCAAACTGGTTTTCTTCACTAAATAGACTATCAGTATAAACAACATTATATCCTCTATTACGAATTATTTTAAAAGCTTCTTCCAACTCATTTTTGGAGATTTTTCTTGCTGGAGCAACTATTCCAATTTTATCACCCTTTTTAAGAAATGGTGGACATATCATTTTCAACATATTGGTTAACTTTGCCGAAATTTCAGAATTCAATATTTCTTGTAAAAATAATAAACCTGAGTTATCTGTAATTATAGAATAAAAATTATACTCAAATGACTGACGTAAAAAGATACACCATTACCTCTGCTCTTCCTTATGCAAATGGGCCAATTCATATCGGACACCTTGCCGGAGTTTATGTTCCAGCTGACATTTATGCCCGATATTTAAGGATGAATGGTAGGGATGTTCTATTTATTGGTGGTTCTGATGAGCATGGTGTTCCAATTACCATTAAGGCTCGTCAGCAAGGTGTAGACCCACAAGATATCGTAGATAAGTATCATGGCATTATAAAAAAGTCATTTGAGGATTTTGGGATTTCATTTGATGTTTATTCTCGCACATCAGCTCCTATTCATCACAAAACTGCATCTGAGTTTTTTGAAAAACTATACAATGACGATAAATTCATCGAAAAAACTAATATGCAATATTACGATGAAGAAAATAATCAGTTTTTAGCCGATAGGTACATAACAGGTGTTTGTCCTCATTGTGATTTTGAAAAAGCATATGGTGACCAATGTGAAAACTGCGGAACAGCTCTAAGTCCACTTGAATTAAAGAACCCTAAATCTGCTTTAAGCGGAAACATTCCCGTACTTAAGGAAACAAAACACTGGTACCTACCATTGGATCAGTATGAACCATGGCTTGATGAATGGATTATAAAGGGTCATAAAGATGATTGGAAACCCAATGTTTATGGACAGGTTAAATCCTGGGTTGATCAAGGGTTAAAACCACGCGCCGTTACCAGAGATCTTAATTGGGGAGTGAAAGTTCCTGTGAAGGATGCAGAAGGCAAGGTTCTCTATGTATGGTTTGATGCACCAATAGGATATATCTCAGCGGCTAAGGAATGGTCGGAGGAAACAGGAAAAGACTGGAAACCTTACTGGAAAGATGAAGGCACAAAAATGCTTCACTTTATCGGTAAGGATAATATTGTATTTCATTGTATTATTTTCCCAGCCATGTTAAAGGCGGAAGGAAGCTATATACTTCCGGAAAATGTTCCTGCCAATGAATTTCTTAATCTTGAAAATGATAAAATATCAACTTCAAGAAATTGGGCAGTTTGGTTGCATGAGTATCTTGAAGAATTCCCTGACAAGCAAGATGTTCTTAGATATGTTCTAACTGCAAATGCTCCTGAAACTAAAGATAATGACTTTACTTGGAAGGACTTCCAGGCTAGAAATAATAATGAATTACTTGCCATATTCGGCAACTTTGTAAATAGAACATTGGTGCTCACTCAAAAGTATTTTAATGGGGTTGTACCATCTGGGGAAGGTCTAAGTGAAGAATCTGCTAGGACACTCGAGGAAATGTCTAAATATCCTGGGATTATTTCAAGTAGTATTGAAAGATACCGGTTTAGAGAAGCATTGAGTGAGTTAATGAATTTGGCTCGACTAGGTAATAAATATCTCACAGATATGGAGCCTTGGAAGATTTTTAAAACAGATCCTGAGAAAGTAAATGAGATATTGTATGTTTCATTGCAGATCGTTGCTAACCTCTCAGTCTTAAGTGAGCCATTCTTACCATTCTCTTCTGGAAAGCTTCAAAAAATGCTGAATATAAGTGACCTGGATTGGAATGATGGTGGCAGATCGGATCTATTAACTGAAGGTCATCAAATTGGCAAACCTGAATTGCTTTTTGAAAGAATTGAAGATAGTGCCATTGAGGCTCAAGTTCAAAAGCTTCTGGACACAAAGAAAGAAAACGAAGAAGCTGAACCAGCTACTCCTGCAAAACCTACCATAGAATTTGATGATTTCATGAAAATGGATATCAGAACAGGTACAATATTGGAAGCAGAGAAAGTAGCAAAGACTAAAAAGCTCCTCAAGCTTCTTGTGGATACTGGTATTGATAAGAGAACTGTTGTTTCAGGCATTGCTGAATTTTATAAACCTGAAGATATAATCGGGAAAAAAGTTAGCATTTTGGTGAATCTTGCCCCTCGAAAACTTAGAGGAATTGAATCACAGGGAATGATATTAATGGCAGAAGATAAAGACGGGAAACTCTGTTTTGTTTCACCCATCGATAATGTTAGCGATGGTAGCGAAGTAAAATAATCTGACAACTTCTTTACAAGGCTAATAAAAAGTTAGTATAGCCTCCATCATAAGGCTGCAAGACATTTATTCTTATATTTAGATTTTAAAATCAGGAATAAGATTCCTAACAGCAGAACCATATGAATAATATTAATACCCGCTCATCATCAAATCCAGCAGTAGTTATAGCTGCTTTCTTAATAATTATTGGCGTACTAATGTACGCTTCCTCATTTGTTACACCGATATTATTAGCATTATTCATCACTATTATTTGCGCCCAACCTATCAAATGGTTGGAAAATAAAAAGGTGCCAAACGGAGTTGCAGTATTGATTGTGCTATTGGGTATTATATTGATATTATTCGGATTTGGTGAAATAATAGGTAAATCAATATCACAATTTTCAGATGACTCTGCGTTCTATGCAAAAAGGCTCAATGAAATAATTGCATCTATTTTTGCTACTCTACATGGTATGGGATTCGATATGTCATTGGAAACGCTTGAGAGCAATATTAATACCACTAGAATAATGAATTATAGCGCTAGCTTCTTAAGTGTAATTGGAAGCTTGATGAGCAATATGCTGCTAGTTATTTTTATTATGATATTCATGCTTCTTGAGCTAACAAGTTTCAATCTAAAGATAAAAGCAATTAGCGATACTTCTGTTGAAACAGTAAATTACATAAATAGAATCAACAAAAGCATACGTCAATATCTTGGTTTAATGACTATTATCAGTCTCCTTACCGGGGTATTAATTTATATAGTATTGACAATCATTGGAGTTGACTATGCCATATTGTGGGCTTTGTTGGCATTTTTATTCAATTTCATTCCTAATATTGGATCAATTCTTGCAAGTATTCCTGCCGTATTATTTGCAACAATTCAACTTGGATTTGGAGGTGCCCTATGGACCATTAGTTCTTATGTTGCAATAAATATGATAATTGGGAATGTTATCCAACCCCAGATTATGGGAAAAGGATTGGGTCTTTCAACCTTGGTAGTATTTATTTCATTAATATTCTGGGGTTTTATTCTGGGTACAACCGGAATGTTTCTCTCTGTGCCACTAACAATGGTGGTAAAAATAATCCTTGAACAGAATAAATCAACAAAATGGATAGCAATATTGCTAGGAACTGAACAAGAAGCTAGGGATATTGTTGATCGAAATAAGGGAATTGCTAATAGCTCACTTAATAATTCTTAAAATCAAGTTTCACAAATTAGAACTTTTCATCATATTTTGTCCATAGGAAGTCTCCTAGATTAATGGCTTCTTTCATAACCATCTCACCTTTTTCATTGGAATAATAATTAAGAAACTCAATTGCATCTTTCTTATTTTCCTTATATAGTCTCAAAGCTTGATTATCAACCTCTTTTTGCTGATTAATCAGTTCTAATTGCATAGGTTCCCAAACTGCATCTACATCATGTCTCATATCTCCCCATCGTTGTGATGTAAGAGTACCAAGTCTGTTAAAAATCCACCATGCCGAATTAAGGGTATAACCATTAACTCTTCCCGGAGTTTTATATGTTTCAGGCAAATCCGTAGCACAGCCATATATTGGAACATAGATTGATGTTGCAACATTATCCATGGCAAGCCATTCAACGCCACCGATTTCATCTGGCAACCAACTCCTAAGTTGAATAATTGTAGCATACATTGTATACCATCTTGCTATAGTACGTTCGCCAAGAGGACCCCATCCACCGTTAATTTTATGAAGATTATTAGCGTCATAAGGCATATGTGGGCTAGCCAAAGGTGAAATTATTGTTTTCCCGTCTTTATCAGAAACCGTTAAGGTTTTGGTCATGTCAAACGGCGTACCTTCATAATAATCCTTAAATACATTCATGATAGCTTCCAGAGTAACAAGTGTATCAGGTGCTACAGAAAAAGGATAGTCCTTGTCGTTTGGATCAAGCCCCAGTGATGGTGCTAAAAGATTAAAAACTCTCCATTCTCTTCTGCGTGAAGCGGGTGAAGTACGACTATGAGGTGCATAAGCATAACAAAATTGAAAATCTTCCTTTTTTGGGTCCCACCATCCATTTTCTTTAGCCACTTCGAAAATATTATCAGAAGCCATAAAATGATTCTTATCTTTCAGGTTGATTTCTTTAATTGTACTTGCATTTGCATTAACACTAATATGACCATCGGGTACTCTTTGTGCTACCCAAACTGCTCCTACTTTCCCCTTCCCAGGCCCTACTATTTCAAGATGCCAAACTTCATTCTTATCAGCAATAGTAAGTACTTCTCCATAATCGTTCCATCCATATTGTTTCAATAACTCACCAGCTAACTTTATTGCTCCACGAGCTGTGGATTCACGTTCAAGCATCAATAAACAAAGTCGCTGACAATCAATTATTCCTTCATCGCTTTGTAATTCTTCACGCCCTCCAAAAGTTGATTCACCAATACCCAATTGCTTATCATTTAAACTTGGATAGGCTGTATTGATATAACCATTGGTCTGACTAATCTGTGGAATACTTCCTACTTTCTGATGACCATAAGCAGGCATAGCCAAAGAATCATCTTTAACTCTCTTATACATTATTACTTCTTCACCCTTTTTATGCGTCTTAGGTGGTACAATATCAACCCATGATCTGGTTCTATGACTATCATCGGTATGCGAAGTCATTACCGAACCATCAAAACTGGCATCTTTTCCAATGGTAATAGATGTACAACCTTCGGGATAACCACCCATCCAATCACTTTTATCAGCAGTTTGAGAGTTGAGACTTATTGAAAGTAACAGGCTAGCTGACAGTAGAAAAATTGATTTAATTATATTCATGTGTTTTATGTGTTTCTTAAAATTTGGTTTGTAAAGATAATAATTTGTATTTGAGGAGTATTGTATTATTATATCATTTCATTACTTCAAACAATTGATAATGATCACCTATCATACCTATCTTTTTGTAAACTTCTATTGCTTTATGATTGGATAGATCGACATACAATCTGAGTCCGGCAACTTCATTATTATTGCCAACATACTCAACAATATGGTCATACAGCACACGGAATACACCACTTCCTCTTTTATTCGGAACAACATATACCGATTGGATCCACATAACCCACATATTTCGCCAGTCGCTCCATTCTGGTGTTAATAATAAAGAGCCAACAATTTCATTATCATCTGTTGCAACAAAATACTTACCTTTTGAAGAATCATTAAACACTGCTGTAACACCCTTATTTACAGTATCAACACTCAATTCAAAATCTTCTGTCTCAAGAGCCATTGCAACCTGAAATTCAACAATTTTAGCAGTATCATATTCATTTGAAAGCCTGATTTGAATCATCTTTTTCTTACTTTTGCCACAAATATAATTATTCTGCACCGAAATGAGCGATCGTATAAATCATGAATGTGGCATTGCCTTAATAAGATTACGCAAACCTCTTGAGTATTACCTTTCTAAATACGGAACTTCAGTTTACGGACTCCAGAAACTGCATTTGTTAATGCAAAAACAGCATAATAGAGGTCAGGATGGAGCTGGTATTGCAGAAGTCAAGATCGACCTGGAGCCTGGCAATCGTTATATTAGCAGAATAAGATCGAACAATCAGGCACCCATAAAAGACCTTTTTAACACTGCTTACGACAATATTCAAAAAGCCTCAAAAGGAAATCCCAAAAGACTCTCAGATGTTAACTGGTTAAAAGAAAATGCTGATTTCACTGGCGAACTATTTTTAGGTCATTTGCGATATGGTACATTTGGCGGAGATAGCATTAGTCATTTGCATCCATTAGTTAGAGCTAATAACTGGAAGACAAGAAGTTTAGTACTTGCAGGAAATTTCAATATGACTAATACAGGTGAACTTTTTGAACAACTTGTAGAATTAGGCCAATATCCAGTTGAGACCTCTGACACCGTTACTGTATTGGAAAAAATAGGTCATTTTCTCGATGAGGAAAACCAAAACCTATATTCAAAATTTAAAAAAGAAGGATTTTCAAAAAAAGAAATTACTGATCATATTGTAAATACAATTGATGTCAAAAGTATCCTACATGATTCCGCCAAAAGATGGGATGGTGGCTATGTAATAGGTGGACTGCTTGGACATGGTGATGCATTCATTATGCGTGATCCAAATGGTATTCGTCCTGCCTTCTATTACATAGATGATGAAGTTGTAGTTGCAGCATCGGAAAGGCCTGTAATTCAAACTGCCTTTAACTTAAGCAGTAAAGATATTCATGAAGTCCCTCCAGGCCATACATTGATTATTAAAAAAGATAATACAGTAGAACTTGAAAGGTTTATTGAACCTAAGCCAATTAAGGCATGTTCATTTGAAAGAATATATTTTTCTAGAGGAACAGATAAAGATATTTACAAAGAGAGAAAAAATCTTGGTAAATTACTTACCCCGGCTATCATGGAGGAAATCGACTATGATTTGGTAAATACCGTATTCTCCTATATTCCAAATACAGCTTCTGTAGCATTTCAAGGTATGATGGATCAGATTCACACTTTTTCTGGTGATATGATCAAACAGAAAATATTGAAAAATAAAGATAATCTTTCGGCTGAAATGCTGGATGTATTCTTTAGCGCAAAACCCAGAGTTGAGTCAATTGCTGTTAAAGATGCTAAGCTTAGAACATTTATCACTCAAGACACTCAAAGAGATGATTTAGTGGGTCATGTTTATGATGTTACTTATGGTGTTGTGAAAAAGCATGTTGATACTTTGGTAGTCCTTGATGACTCGATTGTAAGAGGGACTACATTAAAACAAAGTATTATTAGGATTCTGGATCGACTTAAACCGAAGAAAATAATCATTGCTTCTTCAGCACCTCAGATTAGATATCCTGACTGCTATGGAATAGATATGGCTAGGCTAAGTGACTTTATTGCTTTTAATGCAGCTATTTCATTGCTTAAAGAAACTAAACAGGACCATATTATTAATGATGTTTACAATAAATCAAAGTCTCAGCAACACCTTCCCAAGGAAGAAATAGTTAATTATGTAAAAGAGATTTATAAGCCTTTTACCGCTATCCAGGTATCACAAAAAGTAGCTGATCTGGTAAAAACCATGGGTGTTTCAGCTGAAGTTAAGGTTATTTATCAGAGTATAGAGAACTTGCATAAGGCAATACCAAATCATACTGGTGACTGGTATTTTACGGGAAATTATCCAACTCCGGGTGGCAACAAGGTCGTTAATCAATCTTTTATTAACTATATCGAAGGAATAAATACAAGAGCTTATTAATATAATGCATCTGTTTTAATACTTGCTTGCAACAATTATTAAAAAATCATTATAGGGCTTTGTAAGCCTCTCTTATCTTTTCTGACAGCATTGTGTTATCCTCTGCCGAAAAACTTAGCTTAGGCTGCTTAAAATCCATATCGTATAAAGAATTCAATGGGATAAGATGTATATGTGCATGAGCTACTTCTAAACCAATTACAGTTACCCCAATTCTTTTACATTCAACAACATTCTCAATTGCCAGACCTACTTTTTTTGCAAATACCATCAGGCCTCCTAACTCACTATCATCAATATCAAAGATATAATCCGTTTCACGCTTAGGAATAACAAGAGTATGTCCCTTTGCTAGTGGGTTTATATCAAGAAATGCATAGTAATTATCATCCTCGGCAATTTTATATGAAGGAATATCTCCCTTGACAATTTTTGAAAATATTGAGGCCATTGTTATGCGTTTTTATCTAGAAATATCAATTATTTCAAAAGTAAGAGTACCTGCAGGAACTGTTATTTCAGCAGTATCGCCTACTTCTTTACCTAATAATCCTTTTGCGATTGGTGATTCCACAGATAATTTTCCATCTTTGAAATTAGCTTCTTCCTCTGGAACAAGCATATACTTCATTGTTGTATTATTCTTGGTATTCTTAATTGTAACAGTTGAAAGTATGTAAGCCTTACTGTCATCCATTTTAGATTCATCAATCAATCTACCTGTTCGCAAAAGTCCCTGAAGCTTAGAAATCTTAAGTTCCAACATACCCTGTGCTTCTTTAGCCGCATCATATTCAGCATTCTCAGATAAGTCACCTTTATCTCGGGCTTCACTGATTTGCTGTGATATTTTTGGCCTTTCAACCATAGTAAGTTGTTCTATTTCTGCTCTAAGTTTGAGAAGACCTTCTTTAGTAAAATATTTTGTATCAGACATATTACACGTCTTTATATGTGTTTAATAATAAGATAAAAAGACCCTTAATAAAAATTAAGGGTCTTTAAAAACAGCTGCAAAAATAGTAAGAAAATTTTTACAGAACTAAGTCTTAGAAATTAAAAATAATTCCAAAAGTATGACTGCCGCTAAATGCATGTGATTCACGATAAGTATAATCAACACCAATAAAGCTTCCTTTTTCTTTGCTTAGTGGTACCTGAACACTCATACCACCACTAAAACCATTGTTAATATTAATATTCTCATTGGAAGTAATGTCCTCCCACATACCTTTTTCATATGTGTATCCACCACGAAGTTGTACATATTCTTTCAGACTAAATTCAAGACCAAAATTAAATTGATCTTGGCTAAAAGAATTTGACACAAAGTTACCAGCTGCTGTAAGTCTATAATCTTTAGGGAAAATAAAATCATAAGCTGCACCAATGTTCAACTGAGCAGGCATTTCAAAAGCCATGGCTCTTTGCTCAAGAGTAAAAGATGTTTCTTGTCCGGAAAGTATTGTTCGAACAGCAAGACCATCACCTGAAAAATTCATTTTAGGTCCTACGTTCTTCAAAGCAATACCAAAGGAAATTTGCTCATCCGCACCCGTTACATATTGAATACCTGCATCAATAGCAACACCTACTGCACTAACATCCGCAATTGATTCGGACACAATCTTCAGCACTACTCCAGCATAAATACTGTTAGAAAATGCCTTTGAATAACCTATGGCAATATTCATCATATTAGGTGAGTATGTACCTTGTGATTCATCAGGATTATCAACAGTTCTTATATCAATTTCACCAAATGACATTGACATAACTGCAAGGGTAAGTGCACCAGCATCACCAACACGTTGTGAGATACCAAACGACATTATGTTTGTTCCTGTACCTTTAAGCCACTGAGTATTTGAAAAAATCAGCTGAGTTTTATCGGTAAAAGCAGTACCTGCAACATTACCCCATATTGCCTCAAGACCTCTTACTCTGGACATATTAGCACTTGCCCAACCACTACTTCTCGCCCATGGGTTAATAAGTAACTCTGTAGCACCGGCCTGTCCAGACCTGTCTTTGTTTCCAGCAAAAGTTGACTCTGCTAGAGGAAATATTAAAGCTACGATCAAAATTACGATCAGATTTCTATAAAGAGTTTTCATATTCATCTTAATTAAATTCTCGTTCAAGACAGATTAACAATATTAGAAAGTATTAAGGTCAGGAATCCTAGTTACACAGAACCATTTTAGAACCCTATCGCCTTTATCAGACTTAACATGGAAATAATACACACCTCCTGCAATTGGAACAGCGGCAAAATTCTTAATATCCCAATCTATAGTAGTTTCAGGCGTATCTTTAGTAAATTGCTTAATCTTTGTTCCACTTACATTGTAGATTGTAATTGTACAAGCTTCTGGTAGGTTTGTAATTCTCACCCTATTGTCAAGAGCATTATTCTCATAATCAGAATAAGCATAGTACGGATTCGGCACTATCGCAATAGCATCCAAATCTGTTTCCCACTTTTCTTTTACATCAAGTTCTGTTTCTAATCCTGTCATTTTAAACTGATACATTGGATAGTAGTTATTAATATCCATACCAGGATAAACTGTATCAAGTGGCATACTTGTATAACCTCTTTCGTAAGGTTTACTTAACCTAATACGAATCTTAGCTTCGTTTGATAGCCATTCTTGACCAACAACACCCATAGGAATACCTGTATACATAATTAAACCATAGAAACTGCTTTCAGCAAATACTGAAGGTAACATAGTTATTGAGTCTAATATGGTTGAAGCTGATTTACCAGCATCATAAGCAGGCATATTGAATTCGGCTAAATCAAGGAATGCAGTATTACGATGATCCAGTATATAAACAAAATGTTTACCTCCCATTACTGGAGTAGTATTTGCGCCTGTTCCTGTAAAGATATTCTCATCAAATATCTGATCAGGAAGGTCCAAATTACGCTTTGTTGGATTAAACAACATATCACGTCCGTTTTGAGCAACCAAATATGAATCTTCAGCAAACATCATATTTAATCTTTCACCAGTTTCAATATTAATTGCATATCCCGGGAACCAACCCATACCAACATCACTAATGTAATTTGGATCATTTGGATTATCACTTGGACCAGAACCAACAACTGCATAGTTACCATCTTTATCTACGGAAGGTGCTGCACGTTTATGGAAACGTTGAGCATTGCCTTCTGCAAGTTCTGAATAGTACCCTGCTTCTAATACAGGACATCTTGACCATTTATCTTTATCAGGAGTGAGAACGATATCCACACTGGACACATCTTTAAACTCTGATAATAATTTTGAAATCTTGCTAAATGCAGGACCATCTTGATTTTCTAATACTTCACCAGGAATCCTGTCATTACCATAGGCTGCCATACAATATGGTGTCCATGTTCCAATAAGAATCTTTTCATATACTGCATTTGGATCCCAAGGATTGTTAGGGGTAGCTGAGTTATTCCAGTCATTTGCACCAGGATTATCATCACTCTGGTATGTTCCTGAACGGATCCAGTCGAGTGGATAAAGAGGTAAGTCAACATCGCTAACTCCACTTAACCATTGCCTAGAGCTATCAGCATAAACAATTTCAGATTCAATTAATCCATTGTTTGGAGCAAATACCTCAAAATAAGGTTTAAAACCACTCGCATCTACTTCACCAATTTCAATTGGGCCAGGCATAAATGGTTGTTTAACATTAATTGAGAATCCAAGGTCAATGAACAATTGCTCGTAATCATTTAATATTGTAGTATCACTTTGGAAAGTACTGCCAGTAGCATCATCAAGTAAATTCCATTTACCTACTAGCTTACTAGTTGTATCGCCTTGTACAACAGGATCACCTGTCATATCAAAAAGCTTAACACGTACTAAAGTATCCATCCACCATGTATATTCTGCATCAACAACACTTAATGGGTCAATAACTTTTACATTTAATGGACCTGCATTAATCTTATAAGTAGGATTATATGCAATTGGATAATCTGGAGAACCAAATATATTTTCTTCACTTGCAGGTGGTTTTGACAAAATCTCATCAATAGTTTCATCTGAAAAATCAAGATTCATACCGCCATTACCATTACCAGCCAGTCTAGTAATTTGTGGACTATCGCCATAATTACTATTAAGAACAGTACCATTAACTGTTAGGTGAGGCATACCAACATATGTTTTAATGTTTTTACGACCTGACAAGTATGGATGAGTTTGTCCTTGACTATTAGGATAATCGATTCCAAATGGTAAATACTCATTATATGCATACGCTAATGCCATATAATAGTATTGCTTATTGTTAATTAAACGAACATCACCAGTTGCAAATGCATCTTGAGTTACTTCAAATGAATGACTAATTCCATTATCACCACCATCTACTTCCACAACAGGAACGTTTGCTCCGATATAGTCGTTATACTCGTAATTTACAATTTTAGTAACACCATTCTTGATATCAAACTGAGCAATTAAACGAGCCAAATCAGGATCGTGTAGATTATCAACACCAACTGTTGGTGATTTTAATTGGAAAACTTGATATCCTTCAAAACGATAAATCGCATCACTTGGAACTTGTGGATCACTACCAGGTAATGGTTGAATAATATTAGGATCAAATTCTGCATATTTTTCACGATAGTTGTTTGAAGTTGGAGAGTTTGAAATATAAATGATAAGTTTCCTGTCTAGCTCTACACCCAATAAATCTGGTGCAGTAGGACCATCAATAACTTTAAAACAGTTATCAAATAACGCCTGACATTTATCATCCACTACTCTTAATAACTCAACTGAAGCCCAAGGTCCACCTGCTTGTGCACGTGCCCATGGAATACCAACAGTAATATAGTTTACAGCACCTGATTTAAGTGTAAATGGTCCGGCAGACTGCATAAAACGTCTATCCTCTGGTGGGTTTGGAGAACCACCATTACCAGTTTCTTCTGACCAGTAGAATCCATTTTGGTTATAACCTCCATTTGGTGGTAAACCTTTTGTACCCCAGTTACAAGGATCACTATCGAATGGGAACATAAATTCACACTCAGGTCCTACAGTACCTGCACCACTAATATGTGCGGTTCCACCATAAAGCATTGGTGTACCATCTTTCCAAATACCTCTTAGGTAGTTATAATATTCAGGAGCATTGTTAGGGTCACTCTGGTTTGCATTACCACCATTATTGTGATATACAAAACGACGCATTCCAAAACGTTCATCATCAGGAATACCATTACCAAAGTTAACACCGTTTATAGCGGCTGATCTAATAATTGTAGCTTCGGTTACTATTTGACCATCTCTAAAGAAAGTCATATTTCTTAAACTTCCATCCTGAGTAACGATATCACAGTTTCCACCAAATGATGGTCCTGCAGTACTATCGCCTTCATAGGAAGGGTTATCATAACTATCTGGATCCATATATGGTCCTTGGAAAAAGTCAACCCCAATTGCTGGTGGCTGTTCTCCATAAGATTCAACTTCACCGTTACCATCAATAGCTGTACCATTGTAACAGTAACCAAGTCCACGAGCAACATCACATCCAACAAAGTCATCTCTAGCATATCCAAGGTCTGTATCTACCCAAGGTGAGAAATAAGTTTGTGTTAACTCAAATGTTGAGCGGTTAATAACTTCATAACTATAGAATGTCATGTTATTAATAACATCATTGGTTGCAAATGCAAAAGCCTGAGCTCTGATTTCCATACCAATTGCAGAACCTGAAGTTTCTGTATGAATATTTCCTTTATCGTTAAATACCCACCAAAGAGTTTGGTCACCTTTAATAACCTGGTCAGCTAGGATAGATCCTGTAACTGTACCATCAATTTCTTCCTCTTGAGTTGGAACCTCACTATGACAAAGTTCATTGTTGATATCATAATATGGATAGTCTCCTAGTGCATACTCATATTCACCATTACCATTTACATCATAAAATGGTGCCAGATAGTAGCTTTGTCCTTTTGAAACATCACCGTGAGCTGGCCAGTTCATAATAGAAGGTGGAATGGCATAGTCGTCACTTGGGATAAAATGACCATCTACTGGATCGGTATGAGAAAGAAACTCATCCACTTCAGCTCTGGTTATTTTGAAAAACTCATCATATTGAGCACATGTTGCTTCATCAACTGAGGCAGTTCCATCTACTGTAAGAGGGCCTGTCCAATAGTCAATACCAACCTGGCGATAACGCTGAGCAGCAAGCTTTAACTGGTTATTAATATCAAGTCCTCCAATCCATAATGAACCTGAAAACATTGAGGTAGCGGAACCCGCTTTAGGTATAAAATACTTAGATCCAACACCACCAGGTAAATCCCACCACATGTCACCACCTGTATTGATTCTAGCTCGTACATTATTGATATCAAGCCAATCATAGGCAGATGCTGGTGCACAACCTGCTGTAGTTTGTTTCAGATTACTTCCTTGTTTCGTTCCCTCTCTGTGATATTCTTCGGCAGAAAGCTGATTTAGAAACACAAATGAAACAAAAAGGATCATCCAAGCTCGTAAAATATTCTTCATGATGATTATATTTTTTACTTTCTTATTCAATTTTTTTTATGTTAATCTTAGAAGTTAAACATTAACCCTAGACGAATTTGACGTGGTGTACTATAATTTCCTGGATTGTCAACGAAATTACCATACAAATCTCTGAATGACATTGGATCAAGTTGGTTATTGATCTGACGTTGCCATTCTGGTGCAGTCAAGTATCCATCATCATCTGGATTTCCTGTGTAAGGATAAACATTAACGATGTTTTTAGTATCAAGTAAGTTTAACACTTGTAGATAAACATTCATATATGCTCTCTTGGAATTATCGCTTGAATTCTTCTTCATTTTGAAGTAGAAGTCTTTATCAACTCTTAAATCAAGTCTGAATTGCCAAGGTAATCTAGAACCACCGTAAGTACCTTTAAGAAGGTTATTACCACCTGATAATGGTGAAGTAACATTACGTGAGGCTGTATAAGGAGTACCGGAACCACCATTAACTGTTAAGCTAAAACCAAAGTCACTAAGTGGTTGTCCTGGTGCTTTACCTTTTTTGTCACGATTAATTTTAGGTCCGTTATAGTCTTTTCCACTTCCCCAACGGTAGTCAAGTACAATGTTAAATGCATGTCTTCTATCCCATGGCATTGGGAATGTTGATCTTAGGTTTGGAAGACCAGCAGCTAAAAGAGAAGCAGCAGTTGTTGTTGAAGCACCTGTTGCATCTGCAAACTGTAGTGTATATGCAGCTCTCACACGTACATTACCTGTACGACGTAAGTCATATTCTAAAGTTAGTCCTTTAACAGTACCAAAGTCAAGGTTATTATATGAGGTGTAATCCTTAGGATATGCACCATTAAAACGATACATCTGAATCATGCTTCTCATTTCACGGTAGAATGTTGTGAATGTAACAGCTGATGTAGTAGAAACAGTTTGTGTAAATCCTAACTCATAGTCAATTGTTTTTGTTGGCTCAAGGGAAGGATTGTTGATATTACCTCCAATATTATCAAAGAAATAATATGATGAAGGGTTTGAAAAGATATTACTAGTTGGTCTCTGTGTAAGCACATCATAATGTGCAAAGAACAATGCCTCATCCGATATTGGGAATGAGAATGAAATACGAGGCATTACGTTAATCTGAGGATCATAATCTTTAAATGAGCTAATACTAACTCTTGATTGTTCCTGATCAATTAATGCAGGTGAAATACCGCTTCCAACATCAAGAATGGTTGGGTCAAGTATTTCAATACCGTCAGCATTGTACCAAGTATATTCATTACGATAACCAACAATTTGAGTTGGATCTTTTACTTTATCAACGTAAACAACATAGTCACCACCCATATTAGAAGGATGAGAAGCGTTTTCGAAACCTAGCACTTGGTCAACAGTGGACACAGAGTGAGCAGGATATAGCAAGAATGGATCTTCAAGAACTTTCTGGTTCGCATCAAATCTATCTACCCTTACACCTACATTAAAGATAAGATCTTTAAATGCAAATTGGTCCTGAATATAACCAGCCATATAAATTGGTTGGTAAGCACCTATATCACGTGTATTTACACCGTATTCATCTGTTTTATTAAAGAAATCTTCATATGCTGGCTGAGTTGTAAGTACATTACCTTCATAATCATAACCTGCGTAGTTAATAGCTGAAAGACCTTCATTCCATAACTCATCTGCTGAAAATAATCCAACATTAAGAGCTCCTGGATCAAGACCTACAGTATGAGTATTTCCATTACGATCGTAATAGTCGATTGTACCTGCATCAAAGTCATATGAATCCATTACAATATAATCTAGTCCATCAACTGGCAGACCCATTGCAATTCTTAGGTTTTTATCAAACTCACGCTGAGCGTTAGCATCATATTTTCTTCTATAAATAATTGTATCAACATGACCATTATAAGAAATCAACTCTGGGTTATCCTTATCAAGCTCACGTAAATGGAAGTTTGTTAAACCCTTTCCATCGCGTGCTAAATTCCAGAATCCTGTTGGTGCATAATTAATAAACCTTTGAGTACGCTGCTCATACTGGAATCCTAGTTTAAAACCATGGTTACCAATATCAAGTGACGCATCCATTCTAAAGTTGTACTGATCATTATTGAATTTTCCATATCCTGACTGGTTTGTACCAGGTGATTGATATAATCCATATATGGATTGTGGAGTACTACCATTAAGCATGGCATTACCAAGTTGGATATCATCAATATTTTGATAATGGCCAACAGGTTGTCCTTCATAAATGCTATAGTAGTCGGTTGTATATTTTGCAACAAGTGGATTAATATCCCTAGGGCTCCAATCTACTAGAGTATCAAAGTCCCATGAGTTAAGTACCTGCACATTATTATATGCTTGACCGTTTACTGTATCACTACCTAATTCAAATGTAGGAGTTTTATAAGTTGTAAATTTACCAATGTAACCATATTTAAAAAGGTTATCCCAATGATTAGCATCACCATACTCACCTTTATCTTTACTGTAGTCAAACTGCAATGAATAATAAAAGTTTTTAAATACTGATGTGCTTTGAGGATCGGTAGGGAATCTTTGAGTAAATCTGATATATCCACGATAATTTGTATTCTTTCTTAAGGTATTTTTATCATAGTTGGCTAATGTTGCACCATAGCTATAATCGCGACCAGTGTAGTAATAATAACTACCACCAACTGTAAGATTAATAGTTTCAGTGGTACGAATGTTTATGTTACCTATAAAGTTATAGCTTGAGCGAGCAGTGTTAGGGGAAATATTCACATGCTGTAAATCACTGTTTCTAATATACTGTCCATTAATAAATGTTCCAGAACCGGATCCTGATGGACGAATTGGATTTTGCTCCAGTGTAGCAAGATTCTCATCAGTTAAGGTATAGAAACCTGTTGAAGATGGTCTTCCATCACGATTTACATTAATATCACCGGCAATGAAGAATCCAAGTAATGATGTGGATTTTTCTTTTCCCTTAATTAATGGCCCCATCATATTAAATCCCACACGGTTATGACCAAATGAATCCAAAAACTCAGATGTTTCCAGCTCAATACCTGCACCAAATTCACGAGCAGGGCCTTTGGTTGTAACATTGATAATACCTGAGGTGACGTCACCATAACGAGCAGGTACACCACCAAGTATTACGTCAACCTGCTCAATGGCAGACTGAGGTACACTGGAGTTACCAATAACCCTGATACCATCGATAAAGGTTGCAGTTGCGTCTTCACGTGCACCACGCACACTACCTCGCTCTCCATCCTCCGAAAATACACCACCTACAGTTGTTGCAACTGCATTTGCGCTTCGGTTAGGCATCTTTGAGATCTCTTCAGCTGTAAC
>CALCGQ010000059.1 GCA_937901015.1 uncultured Bacteroidota bacterium
GCTGCTTATTCACTTTATGGTGGGCTTGCAGCGGTGGCATGGACTGATGTAATTCAAGTAACCCTGCTAGTTGTGGGTGGATTAATTACCTCAATTATAGCTTTGGATCATGTTACACCAGATGGTGGTGTAATCAATGGTTTTTCACATATTTATGAAACAGCAGGTGATAAATTTCATATGATTATAAAAAAAGGAAATCCAGAATTTATGAACCTTCCCGGAATTGCGGTATTGATTGGTGGGATGTGGATTGCAAATCTTTATTATTGGGGATTTAACCAATATATAATTCAGCGTACACTTGCTGCTAAGAGTCTGAAAGAATCACAGCGAGGAATAATTTTTGCGGCTTTTCTAAAGTTGATTATTCCGTTAATTGTGGTTATTCCTGGGATAATTGCTTATGTGATGTTTTCACAACCTGAAGGAACTGCGATGATAGATGGTGTTGGTGAGGCGTTCAGGAAAGCTGATGGTTCATTAAATTATGATAAAGCTTATCCTTGGCTAATAAGTACATTTATTCCTTCGGGGATTAAAGGTCTTGTAGTTGCTGCATTGGCGGCTGCAATAGTTTCATCATTAGCATCTATGGTAAATTCAACATCAACCATTTTCACTATGGATATCTATAAACCATATCTGGAAAAGAAAAATGGTAAAAATAGAGATGTTACTGTTGGACGAATTAGCGGTGCAATTGCCTTAGTTATTGCTGTGATTGTAGCTCCAACACTGGGAAGTATTGATCAGGCATTTCAATATATTCAGGAATATACAGGCCTTGTTAGTCCCGGAATTTTGGCCGTATTTATGTTGGGTCTTTTCTATAAGAAGGCAACAAATAAGGGAGCGATTGCAGGTATACTTGCATCAATTCCTGTTGCGTTGGCTCTAAAATCATCATACTTGGAATTACCATGGATGGATCAAATGATGTATACCTTCCTTATTACATTAGTAGTAATCGTATTCGTAAGCTTATCTACAAATAAGCATGCTGATGATCCGAAGGGAATTGAACTTACAAGTGATACTTTTGTTACTGGAAAAGTCTTCAATATTTCAGCATATGCGATTCTGGTAGTTGTTGCGGTATTATATGCTGTTTTTTGGTAACATATTGATTTCTTAAAATCAAAAATCATTTATCAAAGTTCATATATCGTAAATCATATTTGTAACCAGCACAAGTCCTTTGTGCGGTTTATATACCTGACTTGCACTAGGATACGATTTTTTATTTCTAAATCAAAAACCATATCTCCAATATCATAATTCATAACTCTCATTCAACTTCGGAATAGCAACATCCCATTTCAGAGTATGATTAATTTTTACCCGAAGCGCATTGGCTGCCTGAGATTCACCATGTACAATAAATACAGTTTTTGGTTTTGAAGTCAAACCAGCTAGCCAATTCATTAGTCCATCTTGATCAGCATGTGACGACATGCTAGTCATCTCTTCAATGTGACACTCGACTTTGTAGTAATTACCATGTATCTTAACCTCTTTAACTCCATCATGAATGAGTCTGCCACGGGTTCCTCTTGCTTGATATCCGGCAATCATAACAGTTGAGTCTGGGTTTTGAAGATGATCCTGAAGGTATAGTAGCACCCTTCCCCCATTCATCATACCGCTACCTGCAATAACAATTTTTGGTTTCTTATCTCCACTGATTTTAATGGTTTCTTTAACTGATGCCACTGTTTTTACATGCGCCCATGCTTCATCAAATACGTCCATTCCCAGTTTGTGATAATCATCAAATTCAGCATATATCTTGCTTACGTTAACCCCCATTGGACTGTCGAGATATACTGGAATATTGGGAATCTTCTTAGCTTTTTTCAGTTGCCATATCATCCAGATAAAGTCCTGTGCTCTGTCAACGGTAAAGCTTGGTATTATTAAAGTCCCGCCTATACTGTATGAATTGTTTATTATTTCACCAAGTCTCTTTTTTGAATCCTCATGTTTATGATGCCTATCACCGTAAGTTGATTCCATTATGATGTAGTCGGCATGTTTTGGGCGATGCGGTTCCGCAAGCATTGGGTCATCAAAACGACCTATATCACCAGAAAAGACCAACCGTTTCTTGTTTATTTCAAGTTCAATGAATGATGCACCCATAATATGAGCAATCAGGTTTAGGCGAAATCTAATATTATCACCAATGTCAATCCACTGATTACAAGCAACATCATAGAATTTATTGATTGCATTTTTTGCATCCTTAACAGTATACAAAGGTTTTGCTGGTTTATGCTTTGCATAGCCCATCCTATTTGCCATTTCTGCATCTTCCTCCTGGATTTTTGCACTGTCAAGTAGAATTACTTCTGCAATTGCTCCTGTTGGTGCTGAGCAGTAAATCTTACCTTTAAAACCTTGGGCAACAAGCCGTGGTAGATAACCAACATGGTCGAGATGAGCATGTGTTAGGATAACCATATCAATGGTTGATGGGTCTACTGGCAATGGTTCCCAGTTTAGTAGCCGTAGTTCTTTTAATCCTTGAAATAAACCACAATCAATTAGTATATTTTTATCTCCTGTC
>CALCGQ010000060.1 GCA_937901015.1 uncultured Bacteroidota bacterium
AAAGAAAAGAAGTAGTTGAAGCCAACAAATTAAAAAGTGAATTCTTATCAAATATGAGTCATGAGTTGCGAACCCCTTTAAACTCAATTATGGCTTTATCATCTGTAATGATAACCGACACCTCAGATAAATTATCAAAAGATGAAAAGAATTATCTAGAAATTATTGAAAGGAATGGTACACGCTTATTAAGCCTTATTAACGATATACTGGATTTATCCAAAATTGAGGCTGGCAAAATGGAGATAATTCCAGAGTATTTTTCCGTAACATCACTAATTAGATTAGTAACCGAAAACATACAAAGTCTAGCTGACCAGAAAGGATTAATAATTCACAGTGATCTACCAGAGGGAATATCAAATATAGAATCTGATGAGCTAAGATTACATCAGGTATTATTAAATTTGATAAGTAATGCGGTTAAATTTACAAATGAGGGAGAAGTTAATATTACAGCTAGAGAAAGCACTGATAGTGTAGAAATAAAAATCACTGATACAGGAATCGGAATTGAAGAAGACATACTACCATATATCTTTGATGAATTTCGGCAAGCTGATGGTACCTCATCACGTCAATTCGAAGGAACTGGTCTTGGATTGGCAATAGCAAAAAAAATAATTACAATTCTTGGTGGTAAAATTAATGTATCAAGCAAGAAAAATATTGGAACTACATTTACACTTATCATACCTATAAAATGGACCGGAATTAAGAGAAGCAAAGCTATACTCAAAAAAACGTCATCCATACAGGGTAATAAATCAAATAAAACAATTCTTATTGTTGATGATGATCCAAATATTGTAGAAAAGATATCTACTCACCTTAAATCTGCAGGATATAATACTCACTGTGTTACAAATGGTGAAGATGCTATCACCTATGCAAGAGAGAATAAACCCTTTGCAATCACATTGGATATCCTTATGCCTGAAGTTGATGGATGGGAAGTTCTTCAAACACTTAAAAAAGACAGTTTAACAAAAGACATTCCAATAATTGTAGTTTCAATGTCCAATGATAAAGATACAGGAATAGCACTTGGAGCCTTTGGACACATAACCAAACCAATTGTGCGAGAAGAATTGTTATCAGAAATCAAAAAAGCTGATACTACAGCAGAAACAATAATGATAGTTGATGATAATGAAAACGACCTTAAGTTAATGGCCGATATCATTGAAAACAATAATATTACCACGATTAGAGTACCGGGGGGAAAAGAATGTTTGAATATAATTAAGAAAATTACACCCAACATTATTGTATTAGATCTTCTTATGCCAGATATTGATGGCTTTAAGGTTCTTAATTCATTACGTACCAATCCTAGAACAGAAGATATACCTATTATTGTAGTAACTGCCAAAGATCTTACCAGTGATGAGAAGTTAGAATTGGAAGGTAATGTTGCAGCAATTATTAAAAAAAGCAAGTCTACATCTTCCGATTTATTTATGGAAGTTGAACGTATTATTGGCAAACTATATACCTCTATCACTGTTAAGGAAAATGATAAAGAAATAGAAAGTGACTTATCCCAAGATAATAGTATACCGAACAGCTTAGCAAATATTCTAATAATTGAGGATAATCCGGATAATATGATTACAATCAAGGCTATACTTAAAGATAGGTATAACTTTTTCGAGGCAGTTGATGGTGAAGAGGCAATAAAGACACTGGAAATTGTACTACCCGATTTAATACTTCTTGATATGTCATTACCAAAGATTAGTGGAAGAAAACTTGTCGAGATTCTTAAATCGGATAATAGGACCAAACATATTCCTGTAATAGCAGTAACTGCAGATGCTATGATTGGTGACCGAGAAAGCATAATTAAAGCGGGATGCGATGAATATGTTTCAAAGCCAATCGACAATGTAGATATTTTGAATAAGATTGAGATACTATTAAAGCACTAAACAATAGATTATCATTACTTGAAGAAAACTAACGAGGATGAAAAAAATACTAGCCATAGACGATCAAAGAGATAATTTAACCACGATTGTAGCCGTGTTAAAGAGTCAGTTGAAGGATATTGAAGTAATAACAGCAATCTCCGGTATGGAAGGGATTGAGAAAGCCAAAGCTCAGCTTCCAGATACAATAATCTTAGATGTTATAATGCCAACTATGGATGGCTTTGATACATGCATAAAACTTAAGGAGGACAATTCGACTAAACATATACCCATAATCATGCTGACAGCAATCAAAACTGATGCTGACAGCAGAGCTAAAGGATTATTGCTTGGGGCAGATGCATTTTTATCAAAGCCCATTGATCCTGTTGAATTATCAGCACAAACAAAAGTAATGTTAAGGATTAAAGATGCCGAAGACAAATTAAGGTCAGAAAAGAGCCAATTGGAAAAGGAAGTTAAAGCACGGACCCAAAGTCTGGCTGAAAGTCAGGACAAATACCGGGCGCTATATGAGAATGCACCATTATCTTACCAATCCCTAAACGGAGATGGCACATTCAGAGATATAAACCCTAACTGGGAATCTACACTTGGATATTCTAAAGAAGAAGTTATTGGAACATACTTTGGTGACTACTTGCACCCCGATTATCAAGAAAAATTTCCCATAAGGTTTAAGAAGTTTAAAAAGGATGGATCAGTTTCAGGTGTTCAATTTAAAATTAAACATAAAAATGGCCATTATCTTGACATTGAATTTGAAGGTTGTGTTGGATATAATCCAGATGGAAGTTTCAAGCAAACATATTGTGTTTTCAAAGATGTCACAGATAGCAAAGATGCTCAAACAAAGCTGGTTGAAAATGAAGAATATTTTAGAACTTTAATCGAGAATAGTAGTGATTTTATTAGTATTGTTGATGCAAATGGTGTCGTATTGAGGAGTAGCGAATCCGATGGTGATATTCTCGGACACAAACCTGATTACCTGCTTGGTATGAGCATTTTTGATTTTGTTCACCCTGATGATTCAGAGAAGATATCAACAAGCTTTAAAGAGCTCATAAAAGATAATGCCGTTTTAAGTCAAATTGGATTCAGGTTCTTACATAAAGATCACACATGGAGATATCTTGAAGGTAGCGGTAGAAATATGTTGAGTCACCCTAGGATAAAAGGCATAGTGCTTAACTATAGAGATGTGACATCCTTAAAACTTGCCGAAAATGATAAACTAGAAAGTGAAAGAAAATTATCCACTTTAATAAACAATCTTCAAGGGATAGCCTACAGATGTAAGAATGATAGTAACTGGACTATGGAATACCTAAGTGCAGGATTTGAATATATGTTGGGGTATAAGGTTGAGGATGTAATAGCTAATAATACATTAAGCTTCAATGATCTAATTCATTCTGAAGATCATAACCATGTATTCACTATAGTTAACGAAGCAATTCAGAATAAGAAGAGCTTTGAAGTTCAATACAGGATAAAAAATAAAAATGGGGAATATATCACTGTACTTGATAAAGGTGTTGGTTTATTCGACAATCAAGAGAATGGAATAATTATAGAAGGATTTATTACTAATATAACTGAGTACAAAAAAGCAGAAGAAGAAATCATAAGACTATCCTCAGCTGTAAAACAGAGTCCTTCAGTAATAGCAATCACTAATACCAAAGGTATAATAGAGTATGTTAATCCAAAATTCACAGAACTTACCGGATACACTTATGATGAGGCTTTAGGCGTTAAATCTAATGTCCTTAAATCTGGAAGCCAACCAAAATCAGTATATACAAAACTATGGAATACAATCACAAATGGTGAGACTTGGAAAGGTGAGTTTCATAATAAGAAAAAAGATGGTTCGCTATTTTGGGAATATGCTTCCATATCTCCGATTTTTGATAAGAACGGAAAGATAATAAATTATATAAAGGTCGCTGAGGATATAACTCACAAAAAACAATCTGCAAAAGCACTACAGCAAAGTGAACATAAGTACCAAAAGCTTATCGAGACTTCAGCAGAAGGATTCTGGCTTATTGATACAAAGGGAATTACAAAAGATGTTAATAATGCTCTTTGCAAAATATTGGGATACTCCAAGGAAGAGATAATGGGCAAAACTCCATATGATTTTGTTGATGATGAAAATCTAAAAATATTTGAAGAACAAATTTCAAGAGCCAATAGCGATTCACAAAGAGCATATGAAATATACTTACGTAACAAAAACGGAGAAAATATTCCAACCCTATTTCAGGCAACATCAATGGCTGATAGTGATGGTGTATTTGCCGGATCCTTTGCCTTCGTAACAGATATTAGTATTTCTAAACGTTCGATACTAATTCAGAAGGTTATTTATAATATCTCAAATGCCGTAACTCAAACTGAGAATCTAAATACACTTATAGAGTTTATCCAACATGAACTTGACCAGATTATCGACACAAAGAACTTCTTTATTGCTCTCTATGACAAGGATAAGAATACTTTATCTCTTCCATTTTTTACTGATGAAAAAGATAAAATAGTATCACTACCATCTGGAAAATCAATGACTGATTATATCATACGTACCAAGAAACCCCTCCTCGCTAATAGAGATGTTAAAGATACCTTGGAAGCAGCAGGTGAAATTGAGCGATATGGTTCTGATTCCAAAGTATGGCTTGGCGTTCCACTAAAAATTGACAATGAAGTAATGGGTGTATTGGTTGTTCAAAGCTATGAAGATGAAAATGCTTATGGCCTCGAAGATATGAAAATGCTGGAATTTGTATCTGAACAGATTGGTATCTCTATTAATAGAAAACGAATTGAGGAACATATGAAATATGCCCTTAAAAAGGCAAATGAATCCGATAGGTTAAAAACAGCATTCCTTCAAAATATCAGTCATGAAATCAGAACTCCGATGAATGGTATAATGGGATTTACTAGTTTGTTGAAAGATTCAGACTTAACAGGTGAAGAAATGGAGTCATATATCGATGTAATTATGGTTAGTGGCAAAAGGATGCTAAATACCCTAAACGACCTGATGGACATGTCGATGCTTGAAACTGAACAAGTTAAAATCAATACTAATGAAATAAACCTAAACGATATCTTCAGAAGCCTTCATGATTTCTTTAAACTGGAAGTAACCAAGAAGAACATGGAAATATTCTACCATAATCCGGTATCTGATAATGAGATGTTAATTATTTCCGATAGGGAAAAAATATCAGGAGTACTGTCAAACCTTATTAAAAATTCCATTAAATATAGCGCAGAAGGTAGAATTGATTTTGGTTATAAACTTAAAGATGATATGATCGAAGTTTATGTGATTGATACCGGAATTGGAATACCTCCTGATAGACTCAATGCCATATTCGACAGGTTTGTTCAGGCTGATATAGAAGATGTTAAGGTTTATGAAGGTTCAGGACTTGGGCTTTCCATTTCAAAAGCTTATATTGAGATGATGGGAGGATCAATATGGGCAGAATCAGTTGAAGGAGAAGGATCACAATTCTACTTCACGATTCCGTATGAAGTTGCCAAAGAGAAGCCCAACAAACAAATCAGCATTAGTTCATCATTACCAATTGAACATAATAAATTAAAAATATTAATAGTGGAGGATGAGGAAGTTGCAAGTGAATACTTAAGTATTATACTTGATGATGAATCAAACGAATTGCTATTTGCTAAAAATGGTGTAGAAGGGGTTGAAATTTCTAAGGAAAACCCCGATATTGACCTGATCTTAATGGACATTAAGTTACCAATAATGGATGGATACACTGCTACAGCTAATATAAGGTCATTCAATAAAGATGTTGTAATTATAGCTCAAACAGCCTATGCGTTGGCAGGTGACCGTGAAAAAGCAATATCCGCAGGATGTAACGACTATATAACAAAACCCATTAGTAAAGAAAGGCTAATGGAGTTGATAAATAATTACATGAATTAGATTGTTATTTTATAAAAGAAACTTTACATTTTTTAACTTTGGAAATA
>CALCGQ010000061.1 GCA_937901015.1 uncultured Bacteroidota bacterium
TGTTAGGAAACGTAAAACGCGTTCGTCGCGTTTAAGCTGAAGCTCTAAATTGGCAATTAACTGGCCGTCGTTTTTAAATTCAAACAAATTGTAAAATCCGGTTGTTTTTTTCTGAATTGGGTAAACAAGCTTACGCAAGCCCCAATCTTCGCGATGCACGATTTCTGCACCATTTGTAGTGAGGATTTCCTCATACTTTTTTACCGCTTCCTTCATCTGTTCTTCAGACAAAACGGGAGTTAAAATGAAAACGGTTTCGTACTGGTTCATAATAATCTAAATTAGTTATAATAAATGTTTATCTGTACCCATAAAAATGGGAGCGCAAAAATACAAATTTATTTATTAGAAACAATAACTCTGGCTAAAAAATATATTGCTTAAAATCAGAATGTTAATCTTCATGAAAGAATTAAATACAATTACTTGCTTCAAGCACTGTTCTGCAAATGAACTCAGCAGCTCTTCCTTCTCCAAAAATTATAGGGAATGCTTTGTGATTTAGGCTTTTAAGTTTATCGTATGATGATATAATAACATTTTTATCTGCATCTGAAATAATTGCAGCCCCTTCTTTAACAATTTCAACCCATTCGGTTTCAGACCTTAGAATTATACATGGTTTATTGAAAAAGTATGCTTCTTTTTGAACTCCGCCTGAATCTGTCATAACTAATTTGCAGTTACTTTCTAGTGCTATCATATCAAGAAATGATACTGGTGGCAATAGCACAATTTGTTTCGTCGTTTTTAGTTCAGTTAATAATTCCTTATCCAGGTTTGTATCAATTAACTTTTTGGTTCTAGGATGAAGAGGAATTACAATTGGTATATTTTCTTTGTTTGCTATCTCCAATATTGCATTGAATATTGAATTTAACCTCTCAGGTATATCAGTATTATTATCACGATGAATAGTGCTTAGAATGTAATTGTGTTCTACAAGATTATTATCCAAAAGAATTGTACTTTTCTCATTTGCAATATCTTTAAAAAACAAGCTATTGTCGTACATTACATCACCACAATGAAATATGCCAGGATTATCGGCATTGTAGGGTAGTGAATTTTGCTTTTTAAATCCTTCATTGATAAGATTGTTAAAACCTGTCGCAGTTGGCGTGAAAAGAAGGGTGGAGGTGTGGTCGCATATTATTCTATTGATTTCTTCAGGCATAGTTCTATTAAACGACCTAAGTCCAGCTTCAATATGCACAATGGGTATTTGGATCTTTGATGCTGCCATGGCACCTGCAAGGGTTGAGTTTGTATCGCCATAAAGAACAATGAAGTCTGGCTTAAGTTCCTGCAAGAGTTCCTCGATCCCAATTATCATATCTGCAGTTTGCTTGGCATGCCCTCCACTTCCAATATTCAGGTTGTAATTAGGTTGTGGTATTCCAAGTTCATCGATGAATACTTGCGACATATTAGCATCATAATGTTGCCCGGTGTGTACAATAATTTCCTCAATACTATCTGAATAAAAATTCTTAATAGCTCTACTCAAAGCCGCAGCTTTAATTATTTGAGGCCTGGCGCCTATTATGGTTACTATTTTGATCATTGGTTTATTGGTCTTTGGTCTTTGGTCATTGGTCTTTGGTCTTTGGTCATTGGTCTTTGGTCATTGGTCTTTGGTCATTAGTCATTGGGCATTGGGCATTAGTCATTTCGTGTTTAATGTTCTGTCATTTTAGCATTTTTTTTATTTTCTCATTCACCCATTGTCACATTAACGACTCATCAGCGAAACTAAAATAATTATCGCTACCTACAATAATATGATCTAGAACATTTATCTCTAACGTTTCGGCTGCTCTTTGTATTGTTTTGGTTAGTTTAATGTCGTTGTCGCTTGGCTTAAGGTTATTAGACGGGTGGTTATGTGCAAGTATTACTGATGAGCAATTATTTTCGAGAGCAAGTTTGAAAATCTTTTTTGGATCAGCAATGGTACCAGATAATCCTCCTTCACTAATATTCACTTTCCTTATTATTTGATTTGCTCTATCCAACAATAGAATCCAGAACTCCTCATGATATTTATCGCTTAGATCAGCATATAAGTAATCATATGCATCATTACTGGATTTAATCTTTCTCTTGGTTTCAATAACATCATCCGCTCTTCTTCTGCGTCCAATCTCCATGGCGGAGACAATGGTTACCGCCTTTGCCTCTCCAATACCTTTGAAGTTGCAAAGTTCTTTTACAGAAAGTTTTGATAGTTCAGCAAGGTTATTGTTTGCGGAGTTTAGAATTCGTTTGGAAAGGTCAACAGCTGACTCATTCCGATTACCGCTACCAATTAGTATTGCAAGAAGTTCGGCTTTACTAAGTTGACCTTTACCTTTTATAAGCAGTTTTTCGCGTGGGCGGTCATCTTCAGCCCATTGGCTGATGGGTAATTTTTGATTCATGGCACAATTTTTTGGGTTTATGCCATAAAAATAAACAAAAAAATCCCGATGCGGTAGCATCGGGACTCGTATTTTATTTATTTAGCTTGTTATTAAGCTAAGCCGTTGGCAAATTTTGTAATTCTTGATTTGATATTTCCAGCCTTGTTTTTATGGATGATACCTTTTTTTGCAAGTCTGTCAATCATTTCATAAAGTTTAGGTAAAGAATCAACAGCTTCTTTCTTGTCAGTTAATGCTCTGAACTTTCTTACTGCATTACGCATGCTCTTTGCATAATAACGATTGTGCAACCTTTTTGTTTCGGTTTGTCTGATTCTTTTGAGTGCTGATTGATGATTAGCCATATTTCTATTGCGTTTACATTACGTGTTAAATTCGGGCTGCAAAAATATATAATTATTTGATATAAAAAATACTATTGCGCTTTTTTTCTTAATTTATTAATTTTCCTATGAGTGTTGGTTCGTCAATTTCTTCTAGATTTGTGATGTTTACATCATAAAAAGTATTTGTCTTTAGATCCTTTTCTTTTATAACCACCGGAATATAGTGTTCTCCAAATCCCCTAGCAAAGCCATCTTTCAGAATTATCTGAACTAGAACCCGTTGTGTTTTACCAACAAATCGTTTTCTATGTGATAGTCTAGTTTCATCTGATAGTTTTCGAATTACTTCACCTCTTCTATTTTTCTCTTTTTCATCAACATGATCAGGAAGTCTTTCCGCTCTTGTACCTTTTCGAATTGAATATTTAAAAGTGTGAATATGACCAAATCCAATTGAGCTTGCCATATCAACAGTTTCCTGAAACTGATCGTCTGTTTCACCAGGAAAACCAACAATGATATCAGTTGTTAAACTAAAACCGGGATAAAGTTCTTCAAGTTTGTCAGCCATTTCTTTAAATAGCTTAGCAGTGTACATTCTCCTCATTTTGAGCAATACTCCTTCTGATCCACTTTGCAGGCAAATGTGCATATGAGGAGCAAGTTTTGGATGCTTGAATAATCTGAAAAAACTATCTGTATAACCATCAGGCTCTATTGATGAAATACGAATTCTGAAGTCTCCGGGTATCTCTAGCATTTTCTCTACCAATGCTTCAAAATCAATTCCTTCATAGCTGTATCTGCCGATATTTACTCCTGTGATTATTATCTCTTTATAGCCAAATTCAACTACCTTTCGGATATTCTCAAGCACGTCTTCCACAGGTCGACTAGTAGCCCTACCTCTAACCTTGGGGATGATACAAAATGTACAGAAATTATCACATCCATCTTGTATTTTTATGAAACTCCGTGTGTGGAAAGTTTCCTCTGCCGGCTGATAATTAAATAGTTCTTTTTGGTAGTTTTCGTCACTAACTATTTCTCCATTAAAATGGGCTTCAGCAATTGAAACAACTGATGTTTTATGATCGTTATCAACCACATAGTCAATGTTTTCGTTTTTCTCAAGCTGTTCTTTATAGTTGGTTGCCATACAACCTGTTACAATTGTGATACCGTCTTCTTTTCGTCGTCCAGCTTGATTGATTACTCTACGTGATTTTTGATCACTCATACTTGTAACAGTACATGTATTAATTACGTAAACATCAGCTTTTTCGGAAAAATCAACAACTTGATAATTGTTTTTTGTAAACTCAGATGCGAGCGAATCTGTTTCAAATAAATTCAATCTGCAACCTAAGGTTTTAAATGCAATTTTTTTGCTCATGATCTTGTAATTATTTGTTAATCAGCTTACCTTCAATTGATAGAGATGCTGAGGATGTTATCTCAATTTCCACGAAACTACCAACCAGACTAGTGTCATCCGAAGCAAATCTGGCAACAATTCTACCTTCTGTATAACCTGAAAGGTAACCTTGTTTTCTGTCATTACCTCTTACCAGAACCTTCATTTTTTTACCTACTAATTCATGATTATATTCGAATGAGTATTTTGTTAGTTCAGCCGTGAGATTGTGATATCTCTCTTTCTTAACTTCTTTTGATACATCATCATCCCATCTTGAACTTGTTGCTCCGGGACGTGGAGAATATTGGGCAATATATGCCATATTGTATTTGAACTCTTGCATGATGAGTCGTGTATTCTCAAATTCTTCATCATTTTCACCGGTGAAACCAACAATGATATCGGTAAACAAAGTGGCTTGTGGAATCAATTGTCTTATGGTGCTTACAATTTCCCGATATCGGTGCATTGAGTGATTGCGGTTCATGCGAATTAATACCTTGTCGTCGCCCGATTGTACAGGTAAATGTATTTGTTTCGCAAGGCAGTCGTATTTAGCAACCATTTCGATCACATCATCGGTCATATCTCTTGGATGTGGTGATGTAAAATATACCCAAAAGTCTTTGCCCGATTCAATGCCATACTCACCAATTTTAGCCAATAATTGGGCAAAACTAATCTCATTGCCTTTTTTATCAAGACCGTAGGAATTAACATTTTGGCCAAGAATAGTTATTGATTTAGTACCTCTTTCGACAAGTGTTTTAAGCTCGGCTAATATTTCATCAGAAGGTCTTGATACTTCTCTTCCTCTTGTATAAGGAACAGCACAATAGGTACAGAATTTATCACATCCATTTTGAATCGGGATATATGCTTCTACACCGGATCCATATTTTGGTTCAATATGCCAAAAATCTTCGATACCAACTTCTGGTTTTTTTGTAAGACTGTTTGATTCTGATTTAAATTGCGCTGGGCTAATTTTGAATTCTCCCAACGAAGGAGATGTCAATTCCTCAACCTCAACCTTCTCTAATTCAGGGTGAATCGATTGAAGGCCGGCAGGAGTTACTATTCCGTATTGATTTATCATCTCCGGTAAGTCAGGTAACTGACTCATGGTGAATACCATATCGAACAGTTTAAGAAACTTTTCTTTATCGGCTGGTAATACACAACCGGAAACAAAAGTTAACAAACTCTTATTGTTTTTCCATTTATTCCATGTGCTTACCATGTTGTAAACTTTATCAATTCCTTTTTGGCGAACTGAGCAGGCAATAACTCCAATTAAATTTGCTTCTTGGGGGTTGTCAGTGTGCACAAATCCAATATCCTCCAATACCTTTTGCACTCTTTCCCCATCGCTGATATTCATCTGGCATCCTAACTGAACTACGTGATATTTCATATTTAGACTTTTAGGAATTAATCTTAAAAATATACTTCAGCATGTAGTTGAGTTCCAGGAATACCTTTTTTCTCAAGGAGATCCATGGCTTCTTTAATCATCTTAAAATTACCACAGAAATAACATATTGTGTCTTTATCAAATTGATTTTGAATAATATAATCTGTAACACGTCCTTCAAAATCGCAATCAGCCTCTCTTGAAGCGCATCTTAAATAGCTCTCTTTTGAATAATCTTCCTTACCATAAGCTTCATTGCAGGTTCTTATACCATGGAGAATTTTATAGTCTAATCCCGGGTATGATTTTATCATTGAATGGAATGGTGCAATTCCGGTACCACTTGCCACAAATAAAAACTTACCTGATTTTATCTTTTCTTTATTTAGTCCGAAGAAACCAAGTGGTCCCTCTACATTCAGCAGTTCACCGGGTTCTAAGTTTTTCAGATGTTTCGAGACTGAACCATCCGTTACCTCTTTTATTAGAACTTCGAGATGCTCATCGTTGATTCCGCTATAAATGGAATATTCGCGTTGATCAGGGTCATTTTCTTTTCCAAGAAGAATATGTTGACCGGCTTCAAATTGCATTCCATTTTTTTCAATTTGTAATATATATGTTGAATCTGTAAGATTAATAACCTTTATAAGTTTGTGTAAACCTGAAGTTTGCATAGCTTAATTTTTTGATGTTAGTATATTGAAGCATTGCTTCTATTGTAATTGCTCCTATGGTTTTACCATAAGTTTTAACCCTCACAAACAATTACTTAATTAAGTTGGGGGCGGCAAAAATAGATAAAATTTACTAATTTGGAATCGTTATAATTAAAATGTTAACGACTACTAAATATCATTCAAGTTAGTGTCTCTTAAAACTCGAGTTCAAGTTGTGGTGGTTCCTGACTGTTTTTGGATGGAGGAGGAGGGCTGTCTGTTTTCGATTCTTTCTTCTTCTTTACAGGAGCTTTAGGTTCCTCAACGATGGTCTCATCGATATTACTTTCATCAATAGAATCTACAGTATCAGCAACTTCTACGTCAATAGGTTCGGTGGTTTCATCTTGAATTTCTTCAACAGGTTCCTCTTCTGAGGTTTCTTCTACTTCAGGTGGCGTATAAGGCAATGGGTCGATCAGTTTTATTTTCCTTAGATCAAAATTTGATAGTCTTTTACCTTTTGCTTTATAGCTTTTTAGTGAAATAAAATCAGCTAGAAGAACAACTTCAACTTCTGTTTCTGTACTACCTTTTTTCTTAAATTCATATTGTAACCTGGGTAGATAATCACTTGACCAAGCTATCATTTTTGAACCTTTTTCTTCACCAATGAAGTTAATAATCTTGTTTATGGAAGTATTTTCTGGTATCTGGAATCTCTTAACATAATACTTCTTTTGATCGCCATCATAGTAAACAACAGATATGTTAAGATCTGGATCAAACTTCATTACTTTGATCATATTATCTTCAAAGTGAGTAGTTAGCTCATATCCTGATAATTTCATCTCACCACTATCGAGTATGCTAAGGATCTTTTCATCACCCTTAAATGCGCCAATGAATTCACCTCTTTCATCGCTGTTAAGTCTTCTAACGGTGTCATCATACCAAATATTCAAAGCACCTAATGTTGAAATACCTTCCTCACGTTGAACAATGTTTTTTATGGCATGCTTACTTATAATATTACCTCTAGAACTCCTTCCTTTAATGGCTAGTTCGCTAAAATCAAAATCAAATGTAAGTCTCTTTAATTTTGGTTTCGACCTTAGGTTTATCTTAATTAATTCGGCTTCACCATTTGGATTTGCTGTAAAGTAAATAACTTTTGAATCTTCAGTACCAATGGTAAGGTCATATTCTTTATCGCGTGTAACGCCAACAACTGCAAATCTCTTAACATAATAATTGCCACGTTTACCATTTTGGTAAATCATGTTATATACTGTTCGATCATCGTTTCGTTTGAATACATCGACATGAATTACACCTTTCCCCACAAATACTTTAGGAGCAACTTTAGTAACTATCATTGTACCATTATTTTTGAATACAATGACATCGTCAATGTCTGAACAATCAGTTACAAATTCATTCTTTTTAAGAGAAGTACCTATGAATCCTTCTTCCAAATCTATATAGAGTTTAGAGTTTGCAACGGCAACATTGGAAGCAGTAATGGTATCAAAGTTTCTAATCTCAGTTTTGCGTTCTCTTCCCTTGCTATGTTTCTTCTTTATTTGTCTGAAATAATTGATTGAATAATCTATTAGATTACCTAGGTGGTTTTTAACTTCAGTGATCTCATCTTCAATTGCTTTAATACCTTCGTCAGCCTTAAAACCATTGAATTTTGATATTCTCTTGATCTTAATCTCAGTGAGTCGCAATATGTCATCTTCAGTTACGGTCCTTTGCAATAGTTTCTTAAAAGGCTCTAAACCTTGGTCGATGGTTTCAATAACGCACTCCCATGTTTCACATTCTTCTATTCGTAGGTAAATTCTGTTTTCTATAAATATTTTTTCAAGTGATGAATTATGCCATTGATCTTCAAGTTCCTGAAGTCTGATCTCAAGTTCGCGTTTAAGCAGGTAAACTGTATGGTTGGTATTTTTCTTTAGAATTTCATTTACAGCAATAAAATGAGGCTTCTGATCAATAATTATGCATGAGTTGGGTGATATGCTAATTTCACAATTTGTAAAAGCATAAAGAGCATCGATTGTTTGATCGGGACTCACATTTGCTGCAAGATGTATTGCAACCTCCACATTTTCTGCTGTATTATCATCGATCTTTTTGATTTTTATTTTGTTCTTATCACTAGCAGAAACGATGGAATCAATTAAAGAAGATGTTGTTGTGGAAAATGGTATCTCATTAATTAATAAAGTTCTTTTATCAGGCTGAGAAATTTTGGCTCTTACACGTACTTTTCCTCCTCGGACCCCACCATTATATTTTGAGAAATCGGCCATGCCACCTGTCAGAAAATCAGGTAATATTTCAAACTCTTTTCCCTGCAGATAAAGAATTGAAGCATCAATAAGTTCAATGAAGTTATGTGGAAGAATTTTTGAAGCAAGTCCAACCGCAATTCCTTCAACTCCTTGTAGTAATAATAGAGGGAATTTAACAGGAAGTGTTACAGGCTCTTTGTTACGTCCATCATAAGATGCTTTCCAATTTGTTGTTTTTGGGTTAAATACAACTTCTTTGGCAAATTTTGAAAGTCGGGCTTCAATATAACGTGCAGCAGCTGCCCTGTCGCCGGTAAGAGTATTACCCCAGTTACCTTGCATGTCAATTAATAATTCCTTCTGACCCAACTGAACAAGTGCGTCGCCTATTGATGCATCTCCATGTGGGTGAAATTGCATGGTATGTCCGATGATATTAGCAACTTTATTATACCGCCCATCATCCAGTCGGTTCATTGCATGAAGAATACGTCTTTGAACGGGTTTTAATCCATCATCAACCTCAGGAACAGCACGTTCAAGTATCACGTATGAAGCATAGTCCAGAAACCAATTCTGGTACATTCCTCTTAAGTGAGTAGTTTTATGTCCTTCTTCCTGATTTAATTGACCATCATTTACCTGATCATTTGTTTCCTCAATATCACTCATTTATATACTGCGCTTTTTCGAATTTCTACGGTTATAATCGTATTTTTTTGTTTCTTTTAATCATTGTTCCTTCCAGTATCTCAACACTAATATCTCAAGTAGCAATACCGAAAGTGCGAAAATAATAAATAGCTTCCAAAAATCACTTTCTTTTTGCAAAGCGTTAATAACTTCTTTAAAGTTTGGATCTGATTCATCAAGAATTCCATAATTCTTGATGCCTGATTCGATACAAAACTGATTTATTTGATCAGAAGATAGAAACCTCATATCAGATTCATCCCTGTTAAAGTTAAATGCTAAAGCTCCTATCAAGGAATCACCAATTTGTAGATTGTAATATCCATTTTTAAGAATAATATTATTGAAGTCCAGAAGTAAGCTATTGTTAACAATACGTTGACCTGGAATTATAGTTTGGTTTGTACTCTGATTTATTAAAGTAGCTGGTTTATCACCTGTCATTAAATTGCCAATTGCTAAATTTATATTTTTAGTACTCCCAAGAGTGTAATACAAACTATTTACCGACCTTCTCTTTGATGCTATCCCATGCATAATGGGAGAAAATAGTAGTTGAGATGTGAAATTACCATATGTGTTATTCAGTCCAACCGAGAGAATAAACAACTGACCTGAGCCGATGCTTTTACTTGATAGAAAATCTCCACCCGATAATAGGCTTACAAGAGTTTCAACACCAGAATTAGCTGGGAATACGTATGTATAATGTTTATTTACTGTTGGTAATTCAGCGTTTTGTGGAATTTTAATAATTGACTCAGAAAATAACTGACTTGATAGTTTAAGTTTCGTAACTCTGGTAGATGTTGTGTCGATTCCAATAAGTCGACCGGCTCCCATTTCTTTTAAGAATACGGAAATATCTTCTGTATATTTTTCATTGGGAGGGATATACAATAAATTACCACCTTCGGCGATAAATTGCTTAAATTGAATTGCTAAACCTGACGATATTGTTGGAACTTCATCCAATATGATTAAGTCTTTGTCTTGAAGCTTTGTTAGTTCAACCGACATGTAATCCATTTCACTAACATTGAAAACCTCATCTGAAGAATAGAAATTTCTAAGGTAATTTGTATTATTTCCTCCGCTTACTATGAGTACTTTAATATCTTCAATAACATTGAAGGCAAAGTTAAGTCTGTCATCGAAGGTTATGGGAAAGTCTTCTATTTCAACCAATCCGTATTGCCAACCTGTATTAGAAATTGTGAAATTTAGAGAAATCTTTTTTGTGGTACCAGATTTTATATCTATTCCCGCAACTGCTTTTTGTTGATCGTTTATGCTTAATTTAAGTGGAACTTTTTCATAATCAGTGTCGGAGTCGTTTTTAATCCAAACACTTAGATCAACTACTTTTCCAAGCATTAAATCCGGACTCGTTATGGCACAACTATCAATGTATATGTTTTTATTATTGAGGTGCTTAAGTGGAATAAATGTATAATCGTTAATGCTATCCTCGGGAAAGTTGCTTATGTCCGAAGTGTTTACTTGAAAGTCAGAAATAAGGTAAGTTTTGCTCGTTGCAGACTCGTTTTTCTCCAGAATTCGATTTTGGGTATTAATTATCTGCGAAAGGTTTGTAACATCTGAAGCAATTTCCATTTCTTCAAGAATTGAAATTGCTGATTCCTTATCTAATAGTCTTAGTGATGATACACCAGGTTTATTAGAAAGGATGATGAAATTTGTATTATCAGGATTTTGATTTACAATATCTAAAGCATTTTGTCGGGCAGATTCAAATAGTCTGCCAACTAATCCTTCTGACATCATACTATATGAATTGTCGACGTACAAGGTAACAGCGTGTGAATCTGATAATGAGGTTGTGTTCTTTTGTTTTAATATGGGGCCTGCTATGGCAATTACAATAAATATAATCGTAAGTATTCTTAATAGAAGGACAATTAATTGCTTTAATTTTCGCTTTTTCCTAGTTTGAGTTGTAACAGTTTTTAATCTGCTAATATCACTGAAGTATAAGGTCTTATGCCTCCTGAAGTTAAACAGGTGAATAATTATGGGAATCACAATTGCGAATAACCCATATAGGAATTCAGGACGCAGAAAGGTCATAGTTGAGAATTAGTTTAGTAATATTAGTTGTCAAGTTATCAGGTTGTCAAGGTTCTCAAGGTTGTCAAAGTTATAAATGTTACAGTGTTTTAACAATGACAACAACTATAACTTTGACAACGATGGGAACTACAAAATCTTAGTCCGCAACAACAACTTTCAAAATCTTGTCACCTTCTTTGATATCATCAATAACATCAACACCATCAATAACTTTACCAAAACAAGTGTGATTACGATCAAGGTGAGCTGTATTACTACGTGAGTGACAAACAAAAAATTGTGAACCTCCAGTATTTCTACCAGCATGTGCCATTGATAACACACCACGGTCGTGATATTGATTATCGCCATCTAATTCACAATCTATTGAATAACCAGGGCCACCTGCACCAGTTCCATCAGGGCAACCACCTTGGATTACGAAATCAGGAATTACTCTGTGAAAATTAAGACCATCGTAATAACCTTTTTTCGCTAGACTTATAAAATTATCAACAGTTTTAGGAGCATCAAGGTCGTAAAATTCTACTTTCATGACACCTTTTTCGGTGTGTATTTCAGCACTTTTCATATTATCTATATTATATTAAAATTTGAAAAAGCAAAAATACAATCTTTATTATTATTTTTATTGATAAAGCATAAATACTACAAACCTGATTGGTTTATAATTGTTTAGGATGAACTGGTTATTTATTTTCTCATTGTTGTTTACCTTATGATCCAACATAACACTCTATACAACTGCTACTGTTTCCATGAATTCGTGCTGCATATTGTAGCTATGGTCGTCATAGTATTTGCCACAAGATCTGTTAATTATCAACAAATACTCTGTGAGAAGAATCATAAATACTAGCAGGAGTCGAATCAATATATTATAAGGTTATTTCATTTATATTCCAAAGTTAGTTTATTTGCTTTATCCAATATTTGTAGGAGTGATTTTCATTTGTCATGATAATTTTGCGATTTTGAGATTTTTTCGATGAAAAACCATAGAAAGAGAACTTAAATTCATGAGCAAACGATTAAGTTTTTAGTATATTTTCGATTGTAATTAACACATTACCAGTTTTATACATTAGGTCAAAAAAAAAATTCAATTCAAAGTTTGCACATTTATAAAAAATATTACTTTTGCCCCCGGAGAGTTGGCAGAGTGGTCGAATGCGGTGGTCTTGAAAACCATTGATCCTTCACGGGATCCAAGGGTTCGAATCCCTTATTCTCCGCAAAAGGAAACCCGCAACGAGAGTTGCGGGTTTTTGTTTTTTATAAGAATTCAAATTCATTTGAAATTCGCCATAAAAAACAAAAAGCTGAAAATACTCGAAGAGTATTTGGGTTTCTATGATTGCTAGGTATTCCACTTTTGGGATCAACGCAGTTAATCCTTGTCAAATTTTCCATCTGATAAAAGAATTCAAATTCATTTGAAATTCGCCATAAAAAACAAAAAGCTGAAAATACTC
>CALCGQ010000062.1 GCA_937901015.1 uncultured Bacteroidota bacterium
ATAAATCGTTGAGTTTTTGCGCAGACTGACGGTTTGAATATGATGCGTGCCGCATTGTGTTCAATAAGTGTCTTTGTATCACATATTTTCAAATTTACTAAATCATTTTCTAAGAATTACATAGCAGCGGCATGAATTATATTTTTTGTTGGCAGCTGGGCGTTTTTTTTCTGTGCGGAAGGGGGCTGGCAAGCTTATTGACAAGTTTAGGCTTGAGTGGTAGCTATGTGCGACTTGGCAATGTGCTTGATAGCGAAGCAAGGCTTTCTGACCATAATTTCTAGTTTAATTTTCAATTTTGTCTTATTATTTGTCCGTTATACAATTTTAGCTTAAGTAAAATACCAATTAATATTACCTGATTAACATAACTGTTCCTTCAACAACCTTTCTTTCAGTGGGTTTTTGTCCAAATTCTTCGTAGGCTATACGATAAACATAAGCTCCGACCATACATGGGCTTCCTTCGTATCTTCCATTCCAGTCAGTGTTAATGTTTGAAGTTTGGAATATCATCTGACCCCAACGGTTAAAAATGCTTAGATGGTATTTGTTTATATAGTCGTATTTTGGTATTGCGCCAAAGGTGTCGTTCAGTCCATCGCCATTTGGGGTGAAGGCATTTGGAATATAAAAAGGAAGCCCCCCCCAAAGAACTTGTACAGTATCTGATGACTTGCATCCTTCTATTGAAGTTACTTCCACATAGTAGTTGCCAGTGGTGTCAATAACAATTTCCGGGGTTGTTTCACCTGTATTCCAGATGTAATAACTATTACCATAACCTGCATCAAGGATGAAACCGGGTTCTACCCACATGGTGTCGTATTCTGAGAATGCAATAACAGGGGATGGGATTATGTTAATTGCTATAGTATCGCTTTTTTGGCAATGCATTGTATCTTCTACAAGCAATGTATATGTTCCTGACTGATCAGGAGTAACATAGTTTATTGATAATTTGCTGAGATGGGAAGAGTATCCATTTGGGCCTGCCCAGTTATAAGTAACATCGCCATTGTTTCCAGAGATGACTGGAGAAATAGTTAAAGTATCACCAGTACACAATTCATCTATGGATTGCATTTGAATTTCAGGGAGATTATATATTTGAATTTCCCCTACGTAGCATATTGCATTAATTGTGTCCATGTTCTGATTGAAGAAACTGCTTTCTTCTGGACCTGCTTCCCAAAGTACAGGTGATATTCCTTCTCCAAGTCCTTCAAAAACAAGTTCTGCAAATAGTGAATTGTCGGATAGGCTTAATGGTGATTGCCCCTGCCAGCTTAAATGCACTTCACCCAGGTTAGGTATTATATTTGCTTGAAAACCGTTAGTAAGTTCAGGGTTTAGATTTATAAATCCACCACAACTTACAACATTTATGTCATAATAAATTTTTGTTTCAAAATAAAACACCTCGTTGAAGTTGTTAAATTCCAATGGAATTACCGCTGTTTCTCCAACACACGAATTACCAAATCCTGAAATTGCTTCCAGCAGTATTGTCGTATTGCGTGGTACAATAACCTGGAAAGTTGTATCACAGCCAAACTCATCCCAGACTTTGCAGTTATGTACTCCTGCTGACAAGCCGGTAAATAACCCATTGTTTACCTGTGGGGTATTTCCGTTATAAACTGAGTAGTTTATATCGCTTCCTGAAATTGTAATGGCTGTTATATCAATACTACCATTATTACTAAAATTATCCTCTGCAGTAATGATAGTTTCGATTACAGTTGGTGCACCAATATTTTCTATTATAACAGGATTATTATCATAAAGCCCAATGCAGCCATTGGTGTCTTTTATCATTATATTGTATGAGCCTGATGAGAGTCCGGTAAATTGCCCGTTGTTCCAGAGGCTGTCGTTGTTAAGGAAATAGTATAGTAAATCAGGAGTTGGTGAATCAGCATAAACAGTAATTGAAGCCAATGTTGAATTACAATGATCGTTAGTATAGTTAACAGAGTCAATACTCAGGTTTCCATTATCCTGTACAATATAAGTTGCAATTGTTGAAGAACAATTATTGCCAAAATTTACAATAAGGCTGTATGAACCTGCCCCAAGGTTAAACACGTCAAGAGTGACGGCTATTGTGTCACCTGAAGCATTAACCCAGTAGTAAGTAAGAGGTGAGGTACCCGTTACCTGGATTCCTGTTATAGAACCATTCTCCTGTCCGCAGTCTGCATCTTTAATTCCAAGGTTGGTTTCGTCTAGTTGGGGTTGTAGGTAAAGTCCAATATTAATGGTATCTGAATTGCTACATCCGTCTTTGGTCACGTTTACCCAATATGAGCCCGTATCGCTAACTGTAATTTCAGGAATACCAAACTGGCCTGTACTCCAGAAGTAAGTATCGGCATCACAATTGGGGTTTAGTATTATATTGAATGAAGTATCGCAAAACAGGGTGTCAGCACCCAGGTTGGGTTTGGGTAAAGGGAATATTGTTACTTCCTGTGTTACTGTTTTTTCAAGCAGTCCTGAATACGCAGTAAGGTCAACATAATATGTTCCAGGATTGGAAAAGCTATATGAAGGGTTGAATAGTGTTGAAGTATCGTTTGGATGGTTTGGGAAATCGTTGAAATCCCAGTAAACGGAATCTATGCCGTTGGTTTCTGCTATTTCAAATGTAGTTGTATCACCAAAGCAATTATTTTGCGTGCTAAATGTGGGGTCGTTCATGTAGGACTGAATAAAGGATGGAAGACCTCCAGTAGTTTGTCTTCCTTCCAGATAAATTGAATTTAGATCAAAATCACATGCAAGGCCAAGTTCGTTTGGCTGGTTAATAACACTCAAATAATCATTTCCACCTCCTAATGCACAATATAGTTTTCCATCAGGACCTACCTGTAGTGCTCCGTGTGGAAAAGGATCATTTGATAATTGGACCTCAGATGCAATTATCTCTTCCGGACTACCAGCGGTAAGATTATATTGAAATAAATAATGAGAAAAAGCAAAAAACTTTGTATTGTCAGGAGAAAACTCTATAGCAATAAATCTATCTTCATCTCTTATAATATTGGTTTCACTTACAATCCCTGTATTACTGTTAAATTCCAATATCTCAAAAAAACTATCAGGATAGCCATCATTAGCAACGCCAATCATTTTTCCGTTTGGAGATATTTTCATATATCCTTCATTTGTGATGTCACTGCCTACTTGACTGATTACGGGTGAATTGATAAGGCTGTCATTTGTAATTCTGAAAGAAAAATATTCGTTATTCATATACCCATGTGTTACTACCCATATATCATTGTTAGTTTCATTTTTTATCGCACTTAAATGAAACGAGGTATTTGAAATCAGAAAAACCCCCTTTTTATTCTCAACTACTCCTCCAAGTCCATTATCAAGACTCATATCAATTATTGAATATTGAAATATATACTCGAATGCATCAGGATCCCATTTGAAATTAAAGTAATAATAAAGATGGTTATTTCCTGTCATTGGAATAATTATTGCTCCTTGAGTAGAATTATCACCAATATCCTGGCCATTTTGCATATATAAATGTTGTTTATTCCAGATATTTATACCGTCTGAATAGAATAGAAGATTGCCACATGAGTCTGCAATACTAGCTGACCCAGCTGCTTCTCCAGATCCAATATACATTTGACTATTTGTTAGTGCTATTGGTGGTGTACCTTGATTAAAATCAATTCCAGCTCCCCATCCGAAATACCAAATATTGGCCTCCTTGCCTTGAGCAAAGCAATATAAACTTGATAAATTGAAGAATAACAGTAATAAATAGTGAATAGTAGTTTTCCTGTTAAACATAAAACAATTATCATTGCTACAGGCTGTCACGTTATTTTTTTTATAAAAGTAATAAAATTATTAAACA
>CALCGQ010000063.1 GCA_937901015.1 uncultured Bacteroidota bacterium
ATTTAAACTTCCTGGTGATATTAATAATGTTACTTGGTTTGGAAGAGGTCCCCATGAAACCTATCCTGATCGTAAAGCGTCAGGGATAATAGATGAATATTCCATGAATGTAGAAGAACTTCATTTCGACTATATTGTTCCACAAGAAAATGGAAATAGGTCAGATGTAAGATGGTTAAGACTGGATGATAAGAATAAGAAAAGCTTATTGATACGTTCTGAAAGCTTATTCAATTTTAGTGCAAGAAACTACTCTGATACCGAACTTGAAAAGGCCAAGCATATTAATGAATTGAAAACAGAAGATTATACATATTTAAATATTGATTTTCTACAGAATGGGCTTGGAACAGCAACGTGTGGTCCCGGTTATTTGGATAAGTATATTGTTTACGCAAAACCATTTGAGTTTAGATTATCATTTATATGTGATGATAATATTGACCCATATGACTTCTCAAGGGCTACTATTCCCTCATATCCTGAAAAGCCAATTAATCGGGTTGAGATTATACCGGAGGTTGAAAATAATAAGTTAAAGATTTCATTAAGCACTGGAAATAAAATAGATAAGGTATATTATACAATAAATGGTAGTGAACCCAATAGTAGTTCGCATCTATATGTATTTCCTTTTTTATTGGATAGTTCAAATGAGATAGCTGCCAAAGTTATAAATAAAGACAATAATCCGGGTTTTACAAGTTACCGTTATTGCTTTTTGCCTACGTTAAAAGATATTCAATATAATCCTGAACCACCAGACAGATACTCCCATAAGGAAAAAATAACACTGATTGATGGTATTCACGGTGATATTGATAATTGGGGTAATAACTGGGTAGGATACAATACCGATAAGCAGGAAATAACCACAACCCTAATAAATAATAAACCAATTAGTGAAGTTAAGGTTGGTTTCCTCCGTTATCAGGGTGGATGGATCTTTCTACCCAGAAGAATTGAAGTTCATACTTCTAAAGATGGAGTTCAGTTTACTAAAGCAGGAGAATATTCTCCTGGAATTAATCCGGAAAAGAAAAATGATGGTAGAGATTATGTAAATTATGTTGTTAGATTTATTGACCCCGTAGAAGCAAAGTATCTAAAGTTAGTTATTGTTTCAGTTGGAGAACTACCTAGTTGGCATGGTGGTGCTGGTAGTAATGCATGGACATTTTTAGATGAAATAACAATTAAATGATATGCAAAAACGAGTTAACCTTTTTTGCGTTTTATTAGTAGTGTCAGCTTTCGCTGGATGTGTTTCCAATAATCAAAGAACCAATGAAACCCGACCCAATATTATATTTATTATGTCTGATGATCATGCATATCAGGCAATTAGCTGTTATGGGGATAGTTTAAACAGTACTCCAAATATTGATAAACTGGCTAAGTCAGGAGTTAGATTCAACAAAAGTTTTTGTACTAATTCAATATGTGCTCCAAGTCGTGCGGTTATGCTTACCGGTACTTACAGTCATATAAATGGTCATGTTGATAATTCAACAACATTTGATGGAAGTCAGATAACTTTTCCAAAGTTGTTACAGAAAGTTGGATATCAAACTGCAATAGTTGGGAAATGGCATCTAAAAAGTGAACCAACTGGATTTGACTATTGGAACATCCTACCCGGACAGGGTCATTATTACAATCCCGATTTCATTGATAATGGAGTGAAAAAACAAATGCACGGGTATGTTACTAATATTACAACAGATATAGCTCTGGATTGGATTGAAGGTCGAGATAAAGAAAAACCATTCTGCCTTTTGCTTCATCACAAAGCTCCTCACCGAAACTGGATGCCTTCACCCGAATATCTATCTAAATATGATAGTGTTGAATTTCCAATACCTGAAACTTTTTTTGATGAATATATCACCAAAGGAGATGCAGCTAAAAACCAAGAGATGGAGATTAATGGAGATATGATGCTAGCTTACGATCTGAAAATCCCAGAGATATATGGTGATGATTCAAATATGGTAGGATACAAAGGGGATATGGATAGTTGGTTACGGATATATAACCGACTCGATACCGCACAAAAGGAACTTTGGAATAATGCATATCAATTTAAAAATCAGCAATTACTTGATTCGCAGCTTAGTACAGAGGAATTTGCAAAGTGGAAATATCAACGTTATATACAAGATTATTTAAGTTGTATTGCATCTGTTGATGATAATATCGGGAGGGTCATTGATTATCTTGAAGAGAATAATCTACTGGAAAATACAATTATTGTTTACACTTCCGATCAGGGATTTTATCTTGGTGAACATGGTTGGTTTGATAAGCGGTTTATGTATGAACAATCCTTAAGAATGCCCTTGATAATAAGTTATCCTAAGAAGATTAAACCTTCTATTGATGATATTAACTTTGTAATGAACCTTGATTTTGCACCTACATTTTTAGACTATGCAGGCGTTGAAATACCTAATAGGATGCAAGGTAGTTCGCTTAGGAGTATACTGCAGTCTGATACAGTTACTTCTTGGCGTGATGCTGTATATTATCGTTACTATGAATATCCCGGGCCTCATTCTGTGAAGAGACATTACGGAATAAGAACCAGTAGATATAAATTAATTCACTTTTACTATGATGTGAATTACTGGGAATTATATGATCTAGAAAATGATCCACTTGAGGTTAATAATATCTACGAAAGTAAAGAATCTAAAGAGCTGGTTGTTGGTCTGAAAATCAAACTGTATAAGCTTCAAAAAGAATACCTTGATACCGAAGAAGATAGTTTCTTGCCTGCCCCAAATATTGAAGTTGATCATAATGCAATTGGCTGTAATGTTACTCTTAAGTATCCATATAATGAGAAATATTCGGGAGGGAACAAGAATGCATTAACAGATGGAATTAGATCAGCAGATAATGGAAATCATTCTTATGATTACTCTGTTTGGCAAGGATTTGAGGGACATAATCTTGAAGCAATAATCGACCTTAATTCGGTGCGAGAAATTACTTCAATCTCATGTGGATTCTTACAGAATAATACTGCATGGATTTTTCGTCCCGAAAAGGTCAGTTTCTATGTTTCAGAAGATGGGAAAGATTATTCCCTAATTGAGGAGGTCGCAACTAAGGAAAGCGCCAGTATGACAGATGCTAAGCGAATTGAAACAAACGTGAATATTGATCCTGTGAAAGTTAGATATGTAAAGGTAATTGCCGAAAATATTGGCGCTTGTCCAGATTGGCATAGTGGTAAAGGTAAAAAAGCATGGTTGTTTGCCGATGAAATAATCGTAAATTGAGGTATGAAAACAAATAAGTATGAAATCCAAATCTCTTAGAATTTTATTATCAGTCACAGCTATTATTACTATAGTTATTGGCTTAAGTAGTTGTGCAAGTTACGATGAAAAGTTACCCAACGTAGTAATCATATTTACAGATGATCAGGGATATGCAGATGTCGGTTGCTACGGTACTGAAGGGTTCGAAACTCCTAACCTTGATAAACTGGCTTCCGAGGGAATGCGATTTACCGACTTCTACGCATCACAAGCCGTATGCAGTGCATCCAGAAGCTCATTGTTAACAGGGTGTTATGCTGAGCGTGTTAGTATTGCAGGTGCACTGATGCCTACATCAAAAATTGGTTTAAACCCAGATGAGGAAACCATTGCCGATCTATTAAAAAAGAAAGATTATGCAACAGCAATTTTTGGGAAATGGCATCTTGGTAGTGATACCTCATTTCTACCACTTAATCAAGGGTTTGATGAGTACTTTGGTCTGCCATATTCAAACGATATGTGGCCTGTAAACTATGATGGAACTCCTGATACAAATGCCAGAAAGAGAAATTATCCAAAGTTGTACCTAATTGATGGCAAAGACAAAGTTGAAGAAATAGCCACTTTGGATGATCAGTCAACTCTCACAACTCTATACACAAACAAAGCAATTGATTTTATCAAAAGAAATAAGGATAACAGATTCTTTCTATATGTTCCCCATTCCATGCCACATGTGCCAATAGCAGCATCAAATAAGTTTAAAGGAAAAAGTAAGCAAGGTCCGTACGGAGATGTGATTATGGAAATTGACTGGTCGGTTGGGCAAATTATGGATGCCTTGAAGGATTATGGCATTGATGATAATACGATTGTAATTTTCGCCAGTGATAATGGTCCATGGTTAAATTATGGAAATCATGCAGGGAGTGCACTGCCACTTCGAGAAGGTAAAGGCACAATGTGGGAGGGAGGTCCAAGGGTTCCATGTATTATTAGATGGCCAGGTCATATACCCACTGGTGTTGTTTGTGAAAAAATGGCTTCTACCTTAGATATTCTACCAACCTTGGCTGAAATTACGGATATAGAATTATCAGGAAATAAAATTGACGGCATCAGCTTCCTTCCTCTTCTTTTGGGAAAAGATACTGTTCCCCGAGATACATTTTTTTACTATTACGGTAGGCAACTCCTGGCAATAAGGCAAGGTGATTGGAAGCTTTATTTTCCTCATTCTTACAGATCATATGAAGGTATTGAACCAGGTTTAGATGGGTATCCAGGAAAATATGGTAAAAAAACATGTGGTCTAGAACTATATAATATTAAGAATGATATTAGTGAAACAAAAGATTTGGCTTCTGAATATCCTGAGATAGTTAAGCAGATATCGCTTATTGCTGAAAAAGCAAGAGAAGATCTGGGCGATGCTCTTACTGATGTTACAGGTAATGGAGTCAGGAAACCAGGAAGATTAGTGCCGTCAAAAGAGATGGAAGTCAGGCATATGGCTGAGAAAAGTAATGTGGAATTAGAAGAATTCCCAAATGGTGCCTATCCGGGTGATGGTGGAAAAACGTTAGTAAACGGATTAAGAGGTAGCTATGATTGTAAAGATGGGCAATGGTTAGGGTATTGGGGTAATAATTTTGAAGCTATTGTGGATTTGGGTAAAGTGCAACATGTTAGTACAATTATTCCTTCTTTTCTTCAAGACCAGTCCTCATGGATTTTTCTTCCTGAAAAAGTCTGTATTTCCATAGCAAATGAAAAACAGGATTTTTCATTGGTAAAATGTATTAATTCTGAAATGGTGAAAAACGATAAGTCGTTGGTAAAGTCATATAACTACACTTTGAATGATAGTTTACGTTTCATAAAAATTGAAGCCAAAAACATTGGGAAATGTCCCGATTGGCATGCTGGATATGGTGGTGATGCATGGATTTTTATTGATGAAATAATTGTTAAGTAGTGGATAAATAAACTTTTTTTGAGAATATAATCTAAAAATAAATGAAGAAGAAATCGTTATTTATGAGTTTGTGTGCCGGTATGGTTTTGATGTTTATACTCTTGACGGACTGTAATGCTGTTGCCTCTTCAGATAGTTTGGATCTTAATATTATCCCTAAACCAGTAAAGGTAGAGTTGAGGACTGGTGAATTTGTTATAACAGGAGAAACTAGAATTGTTGTAGGTTCAAAGGATGATGAGGTTTTTAAAATAGCCTCTGATTTCACTGAAAGAATCAATAGTGCAAAATATTATAATATTCCGGTTATTGATCAAAATAATGATAATGGATTAAAGAATGTAATTTGCTTTCAGTTTTCAGCGAATGAAGAAAAATATGACGAGGAGGGATATTCGATAGATATAAGCAATGAAAAGGTTGTTATAGAGGCGAATAAGGCTGTTGGTTTCTTTTATGCTGTACAAACACTTTATCAATTATTGCCTTATCAGATTTTTAGCAGAGAGTCTGTTGGCAATCTCAACCTTAAACTACCTTGTGTTTATGTATATGACAAGCCTCGTTTTATGTGGCGTGGTAATATGCTCGATCCAAGCCGCCACTTTATATCCAAAGACTATATAAAACAAAACCTAGATTATCTCGCTAGTTTGAAGATGAATATCTTTCATTGGCATTTAACCGATGATCAGGGCTGGAGGATTGAAATTGATAGCTATCCCAAATTAACAGAGATTGGTGCTTGGAGGGTAGATCGTAATGATATGCCCTGGCATGGTCGAAATGAGCAACAGTCAGGTGAAATGGCTACTTACGGTGGGTTCTACACCAAAGAAGATATTAAAGAAATTATTCAGTACGCAAGTGAGCGATATATTCAAGTAGTTCCTGAAATTGATATGCCTGGACATTCCAGAGCTGCAATAGCATCTTATCCTGAAATATCATGTGATGAAGCTGATTATAAAGTTGCCACAGGAGGTATTATGAGTGATAATACTTATTGCCCAGGGAAGGAAGTAACATTTGACTTTACTGAGAAGGTACTTATTGAGGTTATGGAAATGTTTCCATCAAAATATATGCACATTGGTGGAGATGAGTGTAGTAAAGATAAATGGAAAACTTGCGAGCATTGCCAAAAACGTATCAGTGATAACCAACTGGCTGACGAGCATGAACTTCAAAGTTATTTTATTAAGCGTGTTGAGAAAATAATAAATGCCAATGGTAAGACTATGATTGGTTGGGATGAGATTCTGGAAGGAGGACTTGCTCCAAATGCAACAGTAATGTCATGGCGTGGAACTGCTGGCGGTATTGCAGCAGTTAAGGCAGGTCAAGATGCTATTATGTCGCCCGGAAGCCATTGTTATTTGGATCTCCGTCAAGGTGATCCTGAAATAGAACCTGATTATGGTTATGGACAGTTATTGTTATCAACTGCATATTCATTTAATCCAATCCCTGAAGACTTTACCCCGGAAGAAGCCAAACACATATTAGGTGTGCAAGGCAACCTATGGGGTGAAAGCATGCAAAAACCATATGATCACAATTATATGTTATTTCCACGTTTGTTTGCAATTGCAGAAGTTGGGTGGACCCCCACTAAAGAAAAAAACTATAAGGATTTTATCAGACGTATTGAGTATTATTTTAACCGTTTGGATGTTATGAATGTTAACTATGCTCCAAGTATGTACAATGTTAGTATAAATCCGGCAGGTAGTAATTCATCGTCAGAATTATTACTATCATTATCAGCCCAAGTAGATCATGTTAAAATACATTATACACTAGATGGAACTGAGCCAACTGCAGTTTCACCTTTGTATAAAGAACCCATTTCCATTAAGGAGAATTCAACCATCAAAGCTCAGTCATTTACAAAAGATAAGCCTGTTGGGATAATAACTTCAAAAACTATCAATATTCATAAAGCTGCTGGTAAAAAAGTGAAGTATATAATAAAACCTAGTGATCGATATAATACATCAGAGTATTGCCTTACAGATTGTTTGAGAGGATATACCGATAATAATAAGAAACAATGGGTAGGTTTTCGTGGGACTGATATGGGATTAGTCATTGACCTTGAACAAACTGAACCTGTTAGCTCATTAACTGCATCTTTTTTACATAGCACCGGATCTTGGATATTTTTGCCACTTGAAGTAATATTTGAAGTTTCTGAAAATGGTAAAGATTTTATGGAAGTAGGTCATTTTTATTACACAGATATTGCAAATGAACCTGGGAAGTATTTAAAAGAAAGCAGTACAAATTTTGAAGAAATGAAGGTGAGATATATTAGGGTTAAAGCTAATACCATGAAAGTTAATCCAGATTGGCATACTAGTAAAGGCGGAGAAAATTGGCTCTTTATTGACGAAATTATTGTTAATTAGTTAGTAAATATTATGAAAAACAGTCGGATATATTTATCGTTACTTGTAAGTCTTTGTTTGATTAGCACATCATGTTCCGTTAATAGATCAGTTGATGGTGTGCAACCTAATATTATTCTGATTCTAACTGATGACCTAGGTTATGGAGAACTTGGTTGCTATGGTCAGCAAAAAATAGAAACTCCAAACATTGATAAAATCGCTGCTTCGGGAATGAGGTTTACTCAATTCTATTCCTGTGCTCCCGTATGCGCACCAGCACGATATGGTCTGCTTACTGGCATTCATAGTGGTCATGCTTATATCCGAGGAAACGATGAATGGGACTCAAGGGGTGATGTTTGGAACTACAGGTCAGTTTTAGCCGACTCAACATTGGAAGGGCAGCGTCCGTTAAAAGAAAATACACTAACAATTGCAGAGGTTCTCAAAGAAAATGGATACGCTACCGGTATGATTGGTAAATGGGGACTTGGAGCACCCCATTCAGCTAGTATTCCAAACAATGAGGGCTTTGGTTATTTCATGGGTTACAATTGCCAAAGACAGGCGCATACATACTATCCAGTGCATTTGTATGAAAACACACATAGGTTATATCTTAATAATGATACTGTTGCGCCAAATACAAAACTTGATAAGGACGTAAACCCAAATGATTATTCATCCTATTCAGATTTTAATCTTAATGACTATGCTCCTGATATTATGTTCAATGGATTATCCGATTTTATAGATGAAAATAAAGATCGTCCATTTTTTCTATACTGGGCAACTCCAATTCCACACGCTCCCATACAGGCTCCACAAAAGTGGGTGGATTATTACAACGACAAGTTCGGAGTAGAGGAACCTTATTTAGGTGATAAGGGATATTTCCCACACCCATCTCCAAATGCTGGCTATGCGGCAATGATATCCTATCTGGATGAAAATATTGGCAGATTAATTGAGAAACTAAAGGACGATGGGATATATGAGAATACCTTGATTATAGTGACTTCAGATAATGGTCCTACTTATGCTGGAGGAGTGAATGCAGAGTTTTTCAATTCAGCAGGACCTTTTAATAATGGTTATGGTTGGACCAAAGGATTTGTGAAAGAAGGTGGGATAAGAGTCCCAACTATTGCAAGTTGGCCCGGAAAAATTAAATCAGGTTCAGTGTCAGATCATATTGGTGTTTTTTATGATATATTTCCAACTCTATCGGAAATTGGAGGTTGTCAGGATTCAGGATTAAATGACGGTATTAGTTTTTATAATGCTATGATAGAAGGGGAGGTGCAGAAAAAACATGAGTATATTTATTGGGAATTTCCTGAGTATGGTGGTCAGCAGGCTGTAAGGATTGGTGATTGGAAGGGGATTAGGAAGAATATTCAAAAAGGTAACATGGATATTGAGCTGTATAATTTGAAAGAGGATATTAGAGAAGAATCAAACATCGCCGATTACAATATGGATATTGTTAAGAGAATAAAGCAGATTATGATAGACGAACATAGTGAAGCTGAACTTGATAGATTTAAAATGAGTGCCTTGGGTGATACAAATAACACCCAATAGCATAATTATCGGCATCTTTGTATAAAACTAAATAAAATAACATGATTCGTAAGTCAATACTACTGTTACTAATTATTTTTATCTATTCTTCATGTCAATCTCCAAAGCAGTATGAGATTAATACTGATATTCTTTCTGCATTGGGAGCAAAACATAGACTAGAGTATGAAAGTCTTGCTAAAAATCTGGAATTAGAAATAGTCGAAGATAGCGCTAGCGTGGATGCACTTCTTTCATTTGCTGAAACACAGATCATACTTTATATTTTTGGTTTTACTTCTCGCGAAGAAACATTGCCACTTGCAAAGAGTGCTCTTGCTCAAGCTAAGATGTTTGATTCCTCAAGTACTCAGTACCATACAATCTCAGGAATGATAAGTTTACTTGATTGGAATTGGACAAATTCTAAACGTTTCTTTGAAAAAGCAATTGAAGTTGATCCAACTAATCTAAATGCAAGACATTGGTTATCCTTATATTATTCAGCAATGGGAGATTTTGATTCTGCAATGGAACAGTCTGATATAATATCAACAATGGATCCCGAAGGTAATTATCAGATTGGAAGAGGATCATTGTTATATTTTGCTCGCAGAAACGCAGAGATGAAGGACTTGATGTTACAAACTGTGGCAAGTCAACCTGATGTGGCTTGGGGTTATGATTGGCTGGGGATGGCGTATTGTGAGTTGGAGGATTTTGATAATTCAATCGACACTTATTTTAAAGCTTTTAATTTATCAGATGGTACTGTTGAAGTTGGAGCAGGTCTAGGTCATGCACTTGGATTAGGAGGAGAATATAGTTTGGCAAAGCAGATGGCTGATTACTACACTTTGGCTTCAAAAGATAATTATTTACCACCGGTCCAAAGATCATTTATTCACATTGGAATCGAAGAATATGATATGGCACTTGATTTATTGGAGCAAGCATATGATGAGCATTCATGGTTCTTGGTTTTTGTACAGATCGAACCTTGGTACGATCCAATTAGAAATAACCCAAGGTTTCATGCATTGGTAACTAAGATGAACTTCCCTAAGAATTAGTATTTCATGCTATTCAATAATCAGTTCATCAATAAAAATCCATGAGGGATTTCCATATCCACGATGCCACTCAGGAC
>CALCGQ010000064.1 GCA_937901015.1 uncultured Bacteroidota bacterium
CCCCACGAGTAAATTTATACCTAACAGTACCAAATCCCGATGGGATAGTAAAATAATAATTGCTATCGTCAGCAAGTTCTAGTGTAAATGATTCCTCTCCAGGATCCCAACTATTGAAATTTCCAGTAATATATATTGGTTGGCCCGATGGTGTATTTTGAGGGATAGTATCCACCTTTATAACAACCTGCTTACATGATGATAGAGTTATCAAGGCAAGAATTATATATATGAATGATTTTCTTATCATCTGTCTATCCAATTTAAAAAATCAGGAACTCTAACACGGCTAATTAATACTGTCGTTTCCAATTGCGGTTCAAGTTCAAGATGCAATCTACTGTTGAAATATTTATTTATCTTCTTAATTGAGTTGATATGTGTTATTATACTTCTGTTAACTCTATAGAATTTATCAGGGTCGATAACTGAAACTATATTGTCAAGTGATTGATCAATAATGTACTGTTTATTTCTGTTAGTTACCACAAAAGTCACATTATCTTCAGCCTTAAAAAAGGCAATATCATCAATTGAAATATGCACAATCTGATCTCCAATTTTAGTTATAAACCTTGACTTAAATTTTGGTTTATTAAGTAGCAATAGTTGTTCTATTTGCTTAATATCAATGGTTGAATCATTACGCTCCTCTGAATATTTTGAAGACATATATTTATCGATTGCACTGTTTAGTTCTTCTTGTTTCAGTGGTTTAAGGAGATAATCGATACTGTTTACTTTAAAAGCCTGAATTGCGAATTCATCATATGCTGTTGTAAAAATTACCGGTGCTTTTGTGTTAACTTTTTTGAAGACTTCAAAACTGTGACCATCAGCTAATTGAATATCGAAAAACATTAGGTCGGGAGCAGGATTATTGTTTATCCAGTCAATGGCATCTTCAACACTGTCAATAACTTCCAAAACAAGAATATTATGGTCATTGGCAATCAATAACCTTTTTAATTCCTTTTGAGCATGGTATTCATCCTCAACTATTAGAACCTTTAATATATTCTCATTCGATCTATTACTCATTCATTTTCAAATTAACGGTATTTTAACGGTAAATTCTGTACTAGTATTATTAACTTCTACAGGTCGGTGTGTTAAAAACTCATATCTGCTTTTAATATTGATCAGCCCAAGTTGACTACTATATTCTCTCACGGATTTTGGTTTAATATTATTCCTGACGATTACAAAATCCTGATTCATCTCAATTTCTATTGTTAAAGGATACTTTGCTGAAACAACGTTGTGCTTAATTGCATTTTCTATCAATAACTGGATTGTCATGGGTGCAATCTTATTGTTACCAATCTCAGGGACCTTAATTACATCTACTTTAAGGTTCTTTTCAAACCTAACCTTAAGAAGCTTAATATATGCATTAGCAAAAGCAATTTCCTTGTCAAGAGTTACAAGTTCATTGTCACGATTATCTAGTATATATCTGTAAACATCAGACAATTCTCTGATAAACAACTCGGCTTTCTTTGGTTCTTCATACACAAGAGATGATAAAGTATTAAGGCTGTTAAACAAAAAATGTGGATTGAGTTGAGACCTAAGAGATTCAAATTTAAATTCCGCATTTTCCTTCTTAAATTTTTCAATCTGAGCAAGACTATATCTCCATTTATTTAGTAAGAAGAGTATGAGTTCCAGTGTTGTATATGTTATAATAACAGCTACAATAAATGCAATAATAATAAGCTCATCTTGTAATCTTATGTAATCGTTAAGGCCAAAAAATAGGGCTATAATCAGGCGAAGTCCATTCACAATAACTACTGAAACTACACTATCGATTATAATTTGCCCTATAAATCTTAAAATGGGATTTCTTTCCCACGCAATTTTTTTGAGAATTCTAGGATTAATCCATAAGAGAGATTCAAAAAGTGCATAAGTGATAAATATGGCAGCAGTATATTTCGCTAGTGGTTGAAAAAGGTCATACTGGGTGTAAATTAATCTGAATATAAGGTCAATCAGAAAATTTAAGAATGTCCCGAATATGATTCCGTAAGTTATTCGAAACCAAATATTTATTTTGTGTTTTACGAGCAAAAATTTCCTTTTGAATTATTATTACATACTTAACAAATGTACTAAAACTATGGGAAAGAAAGTATTTCAAAGAACGTGTTGCCAAAACTGATTTGATGCCTATTTATTTGCTAAGGCAATGTTTTCAGGGGTAGTATCAATTACTCTTGAAATGATGGGAGTGTTCCTTTTGAGAATCTCGACTGTGTACTTGCCCTCAGGATAATTAGCAAAGTCAAATTTCAAATCAACAATCTCTTCCTTTCTAATACGGGTTTGATGAATAACTTCATTTCTGTCCATAATTCTTATTTTAACTACTTCATCTGGTAATTTTGCAATCTTTACATCTACAAAAGAACCATCTCTATCGATTATAGCTGCTCTAATATCTTTTGAAACATAACAGCAAGAATCAACTGTTGAAGATTGAGGAAATTGAGCGAATCCGAATGAAGTGATAAGTGTAAGTGTTATTGTTATAATAAGTGTTTTCATGATTTTAAGTTTTATTGTTTATAATCAGCAAAACTATATCATACAGTAGGGCAGGGAAAGAGAAAAAATGTGAACTTAACTATTTGTTGGGTGAACTTTATATGGAAAGGTGTGAATTGCATTTAGTTCATTTACTATTTTGCAATGATTGAATGAGTGAAT
>CALCGQ010000065.1 GCA_937901015.1 uncultured Bacteroidota bacterium
ATTTTAGATAAATGGATCCCCATGTAAATCCACCACCAAAAGCAGAAAGAACAATATTATCACCTTTTCTAAGTTTTGGAGCCCATTCGTGTAAACACATTGGAATAGTTCCGTTTGTTGTGTTACCGTAGCGCTCAATATTAATCATTACCTTTTCTTTTTCAAGTCCCATACGACGGGCGGTAGCTTCTATAATACGCATGTTTGCCTGATGGGGAACAAGGTATGTAATATCTTCAGACTTGAGGTTATTACGTTCCATTATTTCGACACTTACATCAGCCATTTTAGTAACAGCAAACTTAAATACTGCTTGTCCTTCTTGATAAATAAAATGTTCGCGATTAGTAACAGTATCAATTGTTGGTGGATAGTTTGAACCACCAGCTTTTTGTCGTAAATGAGGAACACCAACACCATCACTGTACATTTTAGAATCAATAATCCCTAAATCTTCACTTGTTGGCTCAAGTAATACAGCACCACCAGCATCACCGAAAAGGATACAAGTAGTACGATCGGTATAATCAACAATTGATGACATTTTATCGGCACCAATAACTACAACTTTTTTGTATTGTCCTGACTCTATAAATCTACGGCCAGTATCAAGTGCATAAATAAAGCCTGAGCATGCAGCATTCATATCAAAATGAAAAGCATTCTTAATCCCAACTTTTTCAGCAATAATTGTTGCTGTGGTTGGAAACAGCATATCAGGTGTAACCGTAGCACATATTACAAGATCTACTTCCTCAGGTAAAGTATTGGTTTTTTCAAGCAATCCCGTAACTGCATTAGCTCCAATAACAGATGTGCCCTGACCTTCTCCTTTTAGTATGTGTCGCTCCTTAACACCTGTGCGTGTCATTATCCACTCATCGTTGGTGTCAACCATTGTGGATAGCTCTTCATTTGTGAGAATATAATCGGGAACCCAGCCATGAATTCCAGTAATTGCTGCATTTATTTTTGACATACTAACTGTTTTTTCAAATTATTGTAGGCAAAAGTACACATTTTAGATTTGAAATTCTCATATGCAAAAACCTGCATGAGTACGGATGCATAAAAAACAAAAACCCTTGAATATCACAATACTCAAGAGCTTTTTCGTCTTTTGATATTAGAATAATATAAACTAATATCTATAATTCAGTAAGAGCAGATTATTCTGCTTTGGCGTTTTCAACTACCAGTTTGCCTTTATAATACAAGTCACCATCAACATAATATGCACGGTGGTATATATGAATAGTTCCGGTAGTAGGGCATGTTGCCAATTGAGGAGCCTCAGCTTTATAATGAGTTCTTCTTTTGTCTCTTCTGGTTTTCGAAATTTTCCGTTTTGGATGTGCCATTTTATTATTTCTTAATTATTTAACTTAATCTAATTTTATGTTTTTTAAAGCGTCCCATCTTGGATCACTTTTTTGCTCAGAGTATTCATTTAGCCGATCAATCATATCTTCATCACAAGTAAAATCTCCGTCTTCATCATCCGGATGAACCTTCTTAAATGGAAGCATAAGATTGATATACTCAAATATGTACTGACTCAAGTCGATATTGCTTTCGTTGGAAGGAACAGTAATAACTTCATCAGAAATTTCTTCATATCCTTCTCCATACTTAACAATAAGCCTAAAGTTGTCTTCAACATCCAGTTGGAATTTTTCAAGACAACGATCGCATACTAACTCAACCCAACCTTTGAAATGAAATTTGAAATCCATTAGATTAGATTCCCTTATCATTTCTACATTCAAATCCAATCTACCGTTATCAGTATCAAAATACTCAAAACTATTAAAGAACGCTTTTTCGATTTTGAAAGCATAGTGATGATCTCCTAATCCCAGACCTGCAACAGGTATTATATATTCAACCATAGTTTTCACTCCACACCAAAAATCGGGCGGCAAAATTAGATATTAATACTGTTAAATACAAATGATTAAGAATAATTTTCAATTTTTAATGTATTTATTTATGATCTTTTCCACAAGTAATCAACAAATACGCTAAAACAATGAGTAAATGAGTGAATTATGCAATGATTTAATGAGAGAATAATGTAATGTGTAATGCTAGAATGAAACCCTAAACCCAGAACTCACAACTCCAAACCCAGAACTCACAACTCCAAACCCAGAACTATTTAAACGCCTTCTCCAGAAGTCCATCACCACCTAGTTTAAGTCTTTCGAAATAATCCGGAGTGGATTTACCCATAATCTTGTCTACATATAGTTTAGCAAGATACTGACCGAGCATAAATCCTTGTCCTCGAAGGCCAAGAAATAGTCCTTTATCAGTATCTATAACCATTTTTGGTTCCACATAGTAACCCGACCATATCGCCTGGAATCCTACTGATGATAATTCAGGAATCCAATCAACAAAAACTTCGGATACTATTTCAATAAATTCTTTTGAATTTATTTTTTGATTTTTATCGGTTTCCATGTGCTCAATACTCGGAGAAGCACAGCCAATAATCTGCCCTGTTTCCGCAAGTTGCTGACCATAAACCGCTGAAAACCCCTTATATTTTCTGCGGTCGATAATCATAGGTAATGGTGTATTATCAATTCCCATAAACGGTAAACGTCGGGTGATAAATGCCTGATGTTTAACGGGAAATAAACCGGTTTCATGACCTAGTTTTTTTGCAAACTTATCTCCTTCAGGCCCCAGAGCATTAATAAATACCTCTGTTTGATACTCAACGTAATTCTTATTATGATTTTGAACCAGAACATGATATGTACTTCCTTCTTTATAAACATCAATTAGCTTACAATCTTCAAGTACTTCCCCACCTTTGGCAATACCAATTTGTCGGATAGAATCAATAACTCTTCCGGGAGTTGCCTGCCAGCAGTTTTTGGTAACTAAAGCCGATTGATATTTACTTAAGTTAGGGTTGAAGTAAGGACTAATATTTTTTTGGAAATCTTTTGGTTCGATCATATAAGCATCCGACCAGGCTATTGAAGCTTCCAAAGCCTTGTACATAGCTTCATCATGAGCAAACGTAACATAGTTTATTTTGCGAAAATCAATATTATTGATCTTTTGCAGATCTTCAAATATCTCAAGATTTTTCGATGCAATTTCTGAAAGTTCTGGAAGTGAAAAATTGGGTCGACCTCCCGCAATATTCCTCCATGATGCTCCACGACCAAAGTTAATCAATAAAGGTTTTGTTCCTTCTTCAGCCAAATATCTGAATATGGCGCTACCTCCAATTCCACCGCCAGCAATTAATGAATCTACCTTAACAACCTTTCTTTTTTCGCCTAAACCGGGTGCAATAATTTTTTCATGTTGGATAGATGGATATGTTTCACCCATCAACACCTGATTTGAAAGAGGACCCCGTGGTGTTGCATCACCAACAATGGAAATTCCATACTTACGAATGGTTTGCTTTAATCGTGGTATACATCTCTTACCTCTACATGCACCCATACCAAGTCTGGTGGTGTGCTTTATTTCATCTACTGAAATAAATTTTCTATCACCAACCACCTTTAATATCTCTTCAACCTTAACATCATCGCAGTGACAAACATAAGTTTTGGAATCTATTTGATGATCAGAATTCTTATAATCAACTTGTTCAGGATAGCGGTTTTTTATAATAAAACCACGTACTTCCATGAGTTTATTACCAACAATATCAATGGATTTGACTCTGGCAATATTGGTTTTATTTTTCTTTTTGAGGATTTTTTCAATAATTCCTTCACCAAGTTTTTTACCATTGTTATCAACCAAGAATACTTCCGAGTCGACCTCTGCTTCATATTCAATGGGTAAGAACAGCCAGTCTTTTTTGAGATTATATCCAAAAATTGCCAGCCCGGGACATTGATAAACACATTCCATACACCCAACACATTTGTCGAAATCCAATTGAGGAACAATGCTGGTTGATGTTTTGGTAATTGCACCATGTGGGCATGAAAATTCACAGGGGTTACATGCAAATCCGTAAAGGCAGTCAATAAGCACGAATGGTTTTTGAGTTGCACGTTCAGAACTTGGTTTATATGGCTCCTCTATAACCCTTTTTGGGTGTTGTTGTGAATCAATATATTCTTTGGAAGTTGCAAGATATTCATCGTAAGTATTTGGCTTACCCATCTCCTGGATAATTTCATATGCAACTTGTTTACCACGAACTACCGCACTTGTGCCTTCTCCAATTCTTATGGCATCACCGGCACCGTAGCAGTTTCTCCCGAAAATTTCATTTCCTTTTATCAGGAGCTGATCATCAGGAACCAATCCTGTACAAATATTAATGGCATCAATACCATCTATTATACGTTCAGTTCCGGGAATAGGCTGGAAGTTTTCACAATTGGCTACAACAGCACCGATAATTCCCGTATGGTCTTTATTTGGAATGGCTTTAAGGAGAATGGTCGACATCTCGATTGGAATACCAAGACGACGTACCCGATTTGCCTGAACCGGAAAACCTCCTTCATATGGCATTGCTTCCAGAATAGCCTTAACTTTAGCACCAGCCTGCATCAATTGGTATGATGTTAAGTAACCAATGTTTCCTGCTCCAATTGTTAGCACGTTTTTACCAAGAAGAGTGAATTCTGCATTCATCATTTTTTGAACCACCGCAGCAGTATAAACTCCTGGTAGATCATCATTTTCGAATGTAGGCATAAAAGGTACAGCTCCTGTTGCAATAACAAGGTAATCGGCATCTATGTAATAAATCTCATCGGTGTTAATGTTTTTAACAGCAACTCTGTTTCCTTCAAGAATATCCCAAACAGTTGAGTTAAGAAAAATTCCATTATTGGATTCCCCAGCCAGTGATGATGCAATGTCGAAACCGCGCATTCCCCCAAATTTCTTCTCCTTTTCAAAAAAGAAGAATTGATGGGTTTGCATTGGAAACTGTCCGCCAATCTTATCATTATTATCAACAACAATGTTTTCAATATTGTGCTCAAGTAGTTTTTCTCGGGCAGCTAATCCTGCAGGACCTGCACCGATTATAACAACACTTGTTTTATAAACAACAACTGGGTTTTCACTGTTAATTTTTGTTGTCTTTGGTTTATAATCCCGTGGAATTTCATCCACTGTTGATATTTCATCCACCTTAGTAATACATATTCTTTTAATCTGGTCATCTACCAGCATTTCACATGCACCACATTTACCAATTCCGCATTCCAAACTACGTTCACGGTTTTCAATACTGTGACTATGAACAGGAAATCCAGATTGGTGGAGAGCTGCAGCTATGGTAAAACCTTCCTCACCTTCTAGATCTTTACCATTGTATCTGAACTTTATTTTTTTTGTTTCAGGTACTTCTAGAATTGGATGCTTTTCAATTTTATACATACTGATTATCTTAACAAGTTTATAGCTATTGTTAAAAAATTAACAAGCAAAAGTATATTATTATGCAATTCGGTAATACAAAATATTTAGAATATTTTTTGAAAACCATTATTTGTATTTTTGCAGAAATTATTCAGGTTTATTGCTAAGATTCAATGAATGACTGTTTAAGAGGGTTTTTAAAAACAACATGTTGTAAATCAATTAATTAAAAATAGATATGTTTAATAAACTAATCGCATCAATACTTCCATTTCTACCACAACAATTGGTTTGGATTTTTTCTAGAAGATATATTGCAGGTCAGACTTTGGATGAAGCAATTAGGATTGCTGAAAAATTAAATAAGGAGGGAAATGTAACCACCATTGATTTATTGGGTGAATTTATCACAGAATTATCACAGGCAGAAAAAAACCGTGATGAATACATTGAGATTATTGAAGCAGTTGAAAAGAGTGATGTTGTTGGAAATTACTCATTAAAACCAACAATGTTTGGATTGCTAATCGACAAAGATGCTTGTTACCAATATATCAGGGATATTGTTGTGAAAGCTGTTGAGTATGACAATTTCGTTAGAATCGACATGGAAGACTCACAATGTGTTGATCTTGAAATCGAGATTTTCAGAAAACTAAAAAAGGAATTCCCTAATAATGTTGGACTTGTGCTGCAAGCATATCTGCATCGTACAATTACTGACATAGAAGCTATGATGGATATGCATAGCAAAAAGAACCCCATAAACTATCGTATTTGTAAGGGTATTTATGTGGAGTCGGAGACAATTGCCTATAAAAAGTATGAAGAAATAAATGAACATTATCTGGAAGATCTAGAATACATGTTTAAAAATGGAATTTATCCTGGTATCGCAACTCACGATGAGAAACTGGTTAACGGGGCTTACAAACTCATTGAAAAATATAATGTTCCCAAGGATAAATTTGAATTTCAGATGCTATACGGAGTAACTCCCGGATTAAGAAAGTCAATTCTTGATAAAGGATACAAAATGAGAATTTATACTCCATTTGGAAAACAGTGGTTTGCATACTCCACCAGAAGGCTGAAAGAAAACCCAAAGATGGCACAGGAGATAATGAAGGCATTGTTTGTGAGGGGGTAAGGAGGTCTGGGTTCAGAGTTCCGAGTTTGCAGTTTAGGGTTTGGAGTTAAGAGGAGACAACTAACTCAAAACACAGAACCCAAAACTCTACTCAGGAATATCCTGTCCCTCAATCCATGGTGCTCCCATTTCCATTGTTAGTTTTTCCAATTCAGGAATCTGATTGTTTACAATTTCCTCAAGTTCTGACTTCACAACACTGAATTCAGCTTTAGCTATATCATAGCTATTTCTTTGAGTTTGAGTTGGTCCGTAAGTTGTGTTTTGAACTCCACCCATGGCATTCCATAGTCGTCCGGATATTGTAGGATTATTTTTTTCTCCAACTTCTTTTTTTGATTTGTTACCATAGAGCCTTCTTTCAAGGGCAATCAGGTTTCTGTCTATCCTATATATCATACTGAAAAGGCTGTCGTTTTGAGTATCAACCACCACCAATGCCTTTCTTAATGCCGCTACTTTTCTTTTGGCATTATCTAGAACATTGTTCAATGCAGAATTGGCCATCAACAAACTATTTACATCTCTACCAAAAGTAAGGATCTCGTCCGCAGGAGTACCGTTTAAAGTTCCCGATTGCATTAGATTAACTTTGAAACTAACAGGCTTAGATATTACTGTAGTATTGCCATCAATTCTTTTTGATAACTCTGCTGTGTATGATCCCGGTACAACTAAAAGCCCACTTTGAGAAGAAAACTCATTAAAAACACCAGAGCCTTGAAGCATAATTGCCCGATAACTGGGATACCTTAAATCCCATGACAACCTATGAAACCCTTTGCCCGATTTCGCTTTTATTTTGCGAACAACGTTTCCCTCGCTATCTTTAATTGTTAATATTACCAAAGGTTTTTCTTCAAACAGTTCATCATCCAAAGATTCCCATCCTGGAAATGGAATATCATCGTTTTCCTTTTTCAAAGCTTTTTCAGCTTTTTTTCTTTCTCCCTCTTTGGTAGGATAGCTCTCAGATAAATAATACGTGAAAACAGCTCCAAAGTCTGGATTTGGTGCAGTAAAATATGATGCACCCATTGAGCCTTTACCCCATGAGGTTTGCGATGATCTTGGAATATAGAGTAAAGCATCTCTTAGTCCGAATAATGTTGCTTCATCTTTAAATGTCTGATTGTTTACATCTCTTAATGCTGAGTAATCATCAAGCACAAAAAAGCTACGACCAAATGAAGCTCCAACAAGATCATTTTCACGTTTTTGAATTACCAAATCGCGGAAAGATATTGTGGGAATACCACCCGATAGCTTGAACCACTTTTCACCGCCATCGATCGATGTATATATTCCAAACTCTGTTCCTAAAAATAGCAAACCCGGTTTAACATGATCTTGAACGATCCTCCATATTAGAGTGTTTTCAGGAAGATTATTTGATATTGACTTCCATGATTTTCCAAGGTTCGTGCTTTTTATCACGTACGGTTTAAAATCACCGTATTTATGATTATCAAGTACTACATAGACGGTATTCTCATCATATAAATCGGCTTTAATATCGTTAATAAATGCAGTTGAAGGTACATCAGGAAAATTATGAACCTCTGTTTTACTCCAATTCTTACCACCATCAAGAGTTATGTGAATAGATCCATCATCGGTTCCGGCATATATTAGCCCTTCCTTTACAGGAGATTCGGAAATGGAAGTAATGGTATTATAATTTGACATTGCATCTAAATCCCAGGGTGAATCCCAGCTCCATGTTTTGTCCATAAGTGGTAAGGATAGTCTTTCCTGATTTAAAGTAAGATCATCCGAAATAGTTGTCCAGCTATCACCTCTATTGGTTGATTTCCATACCCTTTGAGAAGCGAAATATATGGTTGCTGCATCGTGTGGACTAACTAAAATTGGAGAATCCCAATTAAATCTTTCATAGTCTTCTCCACTGGCAGGTTGTGGTTGAATATTTACTGACTCACCAGTTTTCCTGTCAATACGATTTAAATATCCTTCTTGTGATTCGGAGTACACTATATTAGGATTACCAGGTTCCGTTGCCGGCTGATGCCCGTCACCACCTAAGTTCATAAACCAGTCGGCATTTGTGATTCCACTCCTGAAAGGTGTTCTAGAGGGTCCGCCTTGTGTCCCATTATCCTGAGTTCCACCATAAATATTATAGAAAGGTTCAGAATCATCAACCGCTACTTTGTAGAATTGGGTTAGAGGTAAATTGTCAATATATCTCCAGTTTTGAGCCTTGTCAAAGCTTTCATAAATACCGCCATCTGTGCCAACAAGTAGATAATCTGGATCATCTTTCCTAAAAACAATTGCATGATTATCAGGGTGCTTACTCTTCTCCTTTAATTTATTGAATGTTTTTCCACCATCATTACTAACCTGTATTCTAAAATCCACAAGGTAAATTTCGTCAAACTCATGAGGACTTGCATAAAGCTCTTGATAATAATGCGGGCCTGTTGCTCCAGCAACTGCATCGGATTGTTTTGACCAAGAAGCTCCTCGGTTTTCAGATTTGTAAACTCCTCCCTTTGTTCTGTTGAGTTCAATTGCAGCATATATAATATCTGGTTTTTGAGGGCTGATTGCAAGTCCAATTTTCCCCATGTCAGAACCAGGAAGACCACTTTTCAGCTTTTTCCATGTAATACCGCCATCCAATGAACGATGAATTCCTGAACCTGGTCCACCTCCAACATATGCAGCTACAGTGCGGTTTCGTTGCCAAGTTGCTGCATATAATAAGTCAGGATTTCGTGGATCCATAATAATATCAGTGACACCAATCCACTCATCATCTCCTAGGTTTTTTTTCCAAGTTAGCCCTCCATCTGTGGTTTTGTATAAACCTCTTTCGCCACCTTTGGACCATAATGGTCCCTGAGCAGCGACCCAAATGATATTTGAATTTTCGGGATGTACAATAATTTTTGAGATATGTTGAGACTCTTTCAATCCCATATTTTTCCATGATTGTCCATCATCATAGCTAACATAAATACCATCGCCATATCCAACATGACGACCACCAACATTTTCTCCTGTTCCCACCCAAATTGTGTGCGGATTATTAGGGTCGATTGTAACACAACCGATGGAATATACTTTTTGGTTATCAAAAATGGGTTTCCAAGTTGTTCCGGAGTTTTTTGTTTTCCATACGCCACCTGATCCTGCACACACATACCAAATATTATTGTTTTCTGGATGGATAGCTATGTCAGAAATACGTCCCGACATTAGAGCAGGTCCTATGTTTCTAAACTTAAATGCAGAGAATGTTTTGTCGGTGATTTTATTAGTCTCCTTTTTGTCCTGAGCGGACATTGTGATAGTTATTAGCATAAGAATTACAGCTAACAATGAGGTTTTTTGAGAATATTGCATGTATGAAAAATGTTGTTTGAACATCAAATATATGAAATGACTATCAATTAACAATTATTTCCATTTTAAAGTAGATCTAATATCCCATTACCTACTATATAATTATTTATTATTATTTTGTCTATTATTTCTATTGTCATAATTTGTAAATTTTTGAAAATGGTACACGAGCTTAAAACATGGATAGAATATTTTGAATTAATAATGAATGGGAGTAAACCTTTTGAGCTAAGGAAAAATGATCGAGATTTTTTATCCGGACAGGAGTTGCTATTGAGAGAGTATGATAAAGACACGGAAGAATATACGGGCAGGATATTACAGCGTAGCATCACCTATGTTCTAAAAGGTGCTGCTGGCGAATATTTCGGATTAAAAGAGGGCTACTGTATTATAGGTTTAGAAAATATTTAAGACCAGAATTTATTAATTGGTATATTTTTGTGGCATAATTAATACTATCACATGATCAAAAAACTATCATTATCTCTGTTAACCATATCTTTTATATTTAGCATTATAAGTATAAAAGCAGATGAAGTAACAATATCCGAAAGACAAATACTAGTGGATGGTTCGGTATACATTATCAAAGGTATTTGCTATAACCCTGTGCCCAAGGGAACAAGTAGTAGAAGTTTTGATAACCTTAGCGAAGATCTTATGCTAATGAAAGAAGCTGGAATAAATACCATTAGGGTTTATTCTCCCATAGACAACAGAAATGTTCTCGATCAAATTAATGATGCTGGGATTAAAGTAATTATTGGGTTTGGATATAATCAGGATGAATATTTTGATATTCTTTCGGGTACCTTTATCAATTATATAACCACATATAAAGATCATGATGCTATCCTTATGTGGGAGCTAGGTAATGAATACAATTATCATCCAGAGTGGTTTAGTGATGATATTCAAAACTGGTATTCAGCAATGAATAATGCTGCAAAAATGATCAAAGAAGTTGATATTACTCATCCTGTTACCACTGCTCATGGGGAATTGCCAGATAAAGAAGCGCTGGATGCTTGTGATCAAATTGATGTTTGGGGCATGAATGTTTACAGATGGGATAACCCAGAAGGTATATTTACACAATGGAGTGAAGTTTCCTCTAAACCAATGTATTTGTCGGAAGCTGGAGCTGATAGTTACATGGTTACTACAGCGAACAAATACGAAAAGGGTGAAAACCAACAAGCACAAGCAGATGCAGTATCCAATATACTCGATGACGTATTTAGATTTCCTGATGTTTGCTCTGGGGTTACCTTGTTTGCTTTTGCTGATGAGCTTTGGAAAGCCGGTAATAATGACATTCAGGATACTGGCGGATGGGCACCAAATAGCAGTGGTGTTCCCTACGATGGAGCTGCTAATGAAGAGTATTGGGGAATTCTTGACATAAACGGAAATAAGAAATTAGCATTTGAAGTTGTGAAGTTGTATTATTTGAAAGTTGATAATAATCAATAATTCATAACAGTTGTTAGCATTACTTAAAAGACAGGGTCATAATTATTTTCTCTTAAAAGCGTTTTTAATAATAAACTAAATTTGCACTTCGATTGGCTTTTGGCTTTTCCAAAGTTTAAACTTTGGAAAAGTGATGGGTTAAAAACTTACTTTTATGAGCAGAATCATTTCATTACTATCCTTTTTGGTTATTATGATTTCAGTAACCAACGCACAGTCCTACAATGGATTTACAGATGACGAGTCAACCCTTTATGCAATGAACAAGCAGGTTGGTCAGTTTGTGCATCGATTCAATATGGAAGAAGATAAATTCGGCAAGCTACTATCGAGAACCGATGACCGTTATAGAGACAATGAATTACGTAAGAAGATATTGCCAGCTATGTTTGATGAGTATAATCCTCGGACTTCTGGAAATCTTAAAAAATATTTTATATCTGATGTTACGAATGATCAAAACTCTGTTTTTCTTAATTTTCTTGATCAGGATTGGTATGCAGAAGTTTCAGCAACTTTTATCGTTAATGGTAAGAAGGAAAACCTCATACTGTTTTTAACGCTGGAAGAAGAAAATTTGGGATCGAAGTGGATATTAAGTAATGTGTACTTTAAAAACTTCAACCTCATGTTTCCAAAGGTTGATTCCACAGAACAATCAAAACATTTCCTTCATCCACAAAGTCATGAATTGGACTTTATGAATCTACGAAAAGCACTTGAAAATTCTGAATATGTTGAACTTTACGCATCAACAAACTATCAGCCTGATTACCTTACGATGTTTTTCTATATGATGAAAACAAATCAGATTAAATTTGATAAAATTGATGGAGTAAAATTTCACTTCTTTCAAATAGATAATTGGTATTTCGAATTGTCATATTTTAATAGAAATGATATAAACTCAGGGTGGTTAATATCCAACTTGATCTACATAAAAGAAGAAGAAAAACCTGAACTCATAAGAACATATAAACTATGCGCCTCAAACTAGTACACATTTTTACAACTATTCTTGTTTTTATCAGTGTTTGCGGGTTGGCCCAAAACGACAGCACATTATCTAATGTTCAACTTGAGCAGTATACCGAGCAGAGTAAACAACTTGTTAGCTATCTCGAAGGAACCTTAAATTTTCTTGGTAATGCCAATGAATTACCTTCTGAAAAAGATATTATTTACAATGAAAGTTATCTAAAAATGTTTGTGGATGATGAAGTTCAGGTTGAAGATGATCTAGATGAAAATCGTGAAATCCCACTGAACAAAGATGTGCAGGCATATTTAAAAGATATTGACTTCTTCTTTAAGGATGTCAGCTTTAGATTTGAAATAGAAAAGGTTGAACATCTGGTTACTGATAGCAATATTGTTGTTTTTAAATTAACTCTAAACAGGCATCTGGAAGGTATAACTGTGGGTAATGATTCTGTTAAAAACAATCAACTCAGGTATATTGAATTAAACCTAGATCCCCTTCAAAAGGATCTAAAAATTGCCAGTATTTATACTACTAAAATTCGCGAGAAGGAAGAGCTGCGCAATTGGTGGAATACTATGTCATCGGATTGGAAAAACTATTTTGGAAAGTCTGTTATTGTATATGATACCCTTCCGTTAAATAATATTACATGGTTCTCCGATAGCTCAATTATTACAATGAAGTGGGTTGATGAAGTTAGTATTGATACAGCAGTTATTGTTGATGATGGCATTACCGACCCTCCATTATGGGCTGTTGATACTATTCAGATAATATATGATACAATCACCAGAGTTATTCCCGATACAATTAATGTTCCAACAAGCACGATTTACAGATTATTAAAGACTTTTAGAAAAGCACCAAAGGTTGATCTTTCAAACAACCTTACAATCTCTAACCTTGAACCTCTTTCAGAATTAACGGATTTGATCGAGCTTGATATTTCTAATACCTTAATTGAAGATTTAAATCCCATTCGTAACCTTAAGAAACTGGAGGTTTTCAATCTTTCAGGTTCGGCAGTGAGTACCTTGGCTTCACTTCGTTACATTAATTCATTAACAGAGATTAATTTAAGCAATACTCTTGTTGATAATATTGATGTAATGGCAAACCTGAGCAGCTTATCAAGAATTAATATTTCATATTCTAAAGTTATAAACCTGTTACCTCTTGAAAATGCGGTTAACTTAAGCCGGTTAGAAGCTTCCGGAACAAGAATATCTGATTTGAGCCCTTTGAATAATCTTCCAAGATTGTCAGATCTTAATATTTCCAATTCAGCAATCAACTCACTGAATACCATCGATTCATTAATAGCAATTCAAAACCTAAATATAGATAGTACTCAAATATCAAGCTTGGAGCCTCTTTCAGAAAGTATTAACCTTAGTGTTATTCAAGCAAATAATACACAGATCTCAAACTTACAGCCTCTTAATAATCATGATAAACTAAAGGTGATTTATTGTGATAATAGTAATGTCAACATGAGTGAGGCTAACAAGTTTATGGATGAGAATCAACATTGTCTGGTTATTTATAATTCTCAGGAATTGTTAAACTGGTGGGAAGACCTATCATTGGAATGGAAAAGTATTTTTCAGAAAAATTATAATATTTCATCTCCAATAACGAAGGAAAAATTACATCAATTAATCAACCAAACAAAATTAAGTGTTGCTTATAACAACAGTGTAGAGTCGATCGAACCTGTGATGATGTTACATCGTCTGGAAGAAATAGAGTTGCAGAATACATCCATTAGCGATCTTACTCCTTTATCAGGATTGAATAACCTTGAAGAAATAAATCTTAGTAATACAGAAGTAACGGATTTAAGTCCACTGTCATCTCTTCAAGGAATTAAAACCATCAGTTTTGAAAACACAAGTATTTCTGATATTACCCCACTCCAGAAATCTGTGAATATTGAGTTTGTATATTGTGATAAAACAGGAATAAGTAATCTTAATGCAACGGAATTTAACATTGATAATACCGATTGTCTTGTGGTATACCAAAGTGAGAAACTGAGAATGTGGTGGAATGCTCTAAATGGCGACTGGCAAGCCGAATTCCAAAAAGCTACAGGAATACCTGCTGTACCTACAAAGGAAGAATTACATAGACTTGTAAACTTATCATCACTCCAAATAGTTGATAATATGTCCATTAGCAATCTTAATCCATTACATTTATTTGCTCGACTTGAGGAATTAACAGTTAACAGGACATCAGTTTCAGATATCAGCCCGATACTATCATTGGTAAACCTTAAGAAATTAGATATATCGAAGAATCCAATTTCAGTGGTAGAATCAATTTCAAAACTTAATAAACTAGAAGAATTAATAATCCGTAATACTTCAGTTGCTGATCTTGAGCCAATATCCTACCTTAGTAGTTTGACAATACTTGATATAGCCGGAACAAAGATAAAATCGCTAAAATATATTGATAAGATGCCTACAATCGAAAAGCTCTATATCAATAACACACGTGTAAAAAACATTAAACAACTTTACAGTCTTACCAAACTTGATTTTTTACAATGCTATAATACATCCATTAAAAGCTCTAAAATTGATGAGTTTAAGAGACTCAATCTGGATGTAGAGGTTGTTTATTACTAATGATTCAGAATAGAAATGATTATTACAAGCTATAAACCGGGTGATTATGATAATCTTATTATGCTTTGGGACAAGGCGGGATTACCATATAAACTAAAAGGTAGAGATAGCAGGGAAAGCATCGAAAAGGAGGTGTTAACCAATAATTGTAAGTTCTTATTCGCTAAACTGGATGACTCTTACATTGGCTCAGTATTGATAACACATGACGGTCGAAAAGGATGGATAAACAGAGTTGTTGTACTTTCTGAATACAGGATGCAAGGGATAGCGAGAAAGCTTGTTGAAGCTGGTGAATACTGGCTTAATGAACAGGGTATCGGAATATTCGCTTGTCAGATTGAAGGCTATAACGATGACTCATATGAAGCTTTTCAGAGGATGGGATATATCCCCTTTGAAGGAATAAGGTATCTGACGAAAAGAATGCATCCGGATATTTAGAATAGTCCTTTTAAACCCTTTCTTATAACTACTTAATGAACGAAACTTTTATCATGTGAACATCTGTTGTATCAGATAGGATCCAGGTATTTCCTCCATCAATTGTGTTAAGGATTTTTCCGTTTAACGACATTGATGACTCGCCTACAATAACACCAATATCATTATCAAAATAATCTATTCCAAGAAGCCACATTCCTCCCGGGCCTTCGGATTGTTGTTTGGTCCATGAATCACCAGAATTTGATGTTCTACCAATGTAATCGTAATCAAATGCACCCCACCATGTTTGCCCATTCAACATTTTAAGGCAATTAATATCGGCACCACCAGTTCCACCAGTATTAGGAACCGAATCATTTTTCCAAGTAGCACCACCATCATTGCTGAGCATATAATGTGAGCGACCTCCATATATAATAATGTCATCATCATTGTAAGATGAACATCCAATCCATCGGTTACTATTGTAATTATCAGCTGGGATTAATTCCTCCCAGGTATGCCCCCCATTAGTTGTAAAGGCAATAAACCCTGCGTCAGAGTCCTCAGGGCCTCCAACCACATATATACTATTTGTAGTAATTGCATTTATTCCTTGCAAATAATTGTTTTTTAGCACTTCAGAATCATGTTTATCCCAAGTTTGCCCTGCGTCACCGGAGTGAATTATAGTTCCGTAAGAACCACATATCCAAACGCTTGACTTGTTAATTATGCTAATTGAAACATATTCGATTACATTTTTCAGAGTTGGAGTTGATACAACTTCCCAATCTTGGCCACCGTTTTTTGTTTTAATTAGTCTGGCAGGAGTCCCTACTGCCCAAACAGTATTTTCGTCTACTGCCCAAACATCATTCAGGCCAATTCCTTTTAATGCTGCCTGATCTTCACCCTGTCTCTCCCATGTTTGACCCCCATCAGTTGAAAAATATATGGTAGCATAGTTGTTTGTATCTGTATCTCCCACAGCCCAAACAAATTTAGGAGTGGTGGTGTTATCATTGTCTTTTTTACACCCAAATTGAACACAAATAATTAGTATGAGAATCGCTACTGATGTTAGTTTTAAAACAGTTTTTTCTTTCATGATATAGGATTTATAGATTAATAATATGAGTTTGAAATTTCATTTGTTGAAAGAATCAGTTGTAAAATTACTTAATATGAGTATGCTTTGTCAAGTAATTTGCTGGAATACTTTGCTTTACACCTAAAGATTTAATTATCTTTTTGAACGATTTTAAATACTAGGAATTTACCACTGCATTGTATTCTGAAAATAAACCATCAATCCGAAACCTCCAGTGATTCACTATATTTGCCGACGGAACTAATCAATTGAAATGAGGATTATAATTAGTTTAATAAAACAGTTTTTGTTTTGGATGATTGTTTTTGCAATTTCCAGAGCTGTTTTTTATGTGTACTATTCTGATATAATTAGAATTGAAAATATTGGGGTAGGAGAAGTATTTCAATCATTTTGGTATGCTTTACCATTGGATATTTCAACTGCAAGCTATATAATCCTAATTCCATTTTTGATATTAGTAATTCAATCGGTATGGAGTAGTAGGTGGTTAAATTATATTTCTGTCAGCTATACTTTTCTTATCATTCTGCTCTATGTTATGATAGCAACATCTGAAATTGGAATTTACGATGAGTGGAAAACCAAGTTGCATTATAAAGCCCTGAATTATCTGTCGCACCCCGATGAAATATACAATACCTCCGATACTGGAATATTCTTTCTATTGATGACAATTCTGATTACTAAGGTTGTTCTTTATTTTTGGTTTTTCAAGAAGTTCATTTACAATAGGATTGAAAAGGCTATTGGTAGTATTGTTTTTAGTGTAGTATTCCTATTAGTTTCATCTTTATTTATATTTATTGGAATTCGTGGAGGGGTTTCTGAGATACCCATTACTCAAAGTAAGTCGTATTTCTCAAAACACAACTTTGTAAACCTTGCTTCCGTAAACTCAGGATATAGTTTGCTAGTCAGTACCATTGAGAACTATAAGTTTAAAGACACTAACCCGTTTGGGTTTTATGAACCTGAAACAGCCAAAAAAAGGGTCGAAGGATTGCTAAAGGTAGATGTTGATACTACAATCAGTATTCTTACCACCACCAGACCAAATATCATTATTCTAATACTTGAAAGCTGGTCGGGTGATTTAATTGAATCACTTGGAGGTAAACCAGGAATCACACCTGAGTTTAAGAAGCTTGAAGAATCAGGTGTTCTTTTTACTGATTTTTACGCAAGTGGTAATCGTTCTGAACAGTCAATGACATCGATTTTTGCCGGATTTCCATCAACTCCAATCACTGCAATTTCCCATAATCTAGATAAGATAACAGGATTACCTAGTCTTACCAATGTATTGAAAAAGGAAGGTTATTCATCATCATATTACTTTGGTGGCGACCTTATGTATGGAGGTATTAATTCATTTATTTCAGTTAATGGGTTTGATGTTATTAAAGAAATAAGCGATTTTGATAAGAAACTTCCTAGAGGGAAATTAGGCATCCATGATGAGTATATATTCAATGAACAGATTAAAGATCTGAACTCACAAAAGCAACCATTTTTATCAGCACTTTTTACTGTTAGTACACATTCTCCATATGATCAACCAATGGATGATGTTATCAGCTGGGCAGAACGGGATGGTCAGAATGGATATCTGAATTCAGCTTACTATACCGACAAAAGTTTGGGTGAGTATTTTGAAAAAGCAAAGGATCAACCATGGTATTCAAACACTCTTTTTATTATTGTTGCCGACCATAGTCATGATACTTATAATCGTTGGCCGGTCCACAAAAAGGAATACAGGAAAATACCATTATTGCTATATGGTGAAGTAATAAAGGAGGAATTCAGAGGAAGAAAAATAGATAGAATAAGTTCCCAAACAGATATTGCCGGAACACTGCTTCCACAGATGGAACTATCATCAGAAGAATTCTTTTGGAGTCGTAATTTATTTAACCCAACTACAAAAGAGTTTGCTTTTTATGAAAGTACAGATGGTGTGGGCTGGATTACACCAGAGGGTTATTTTGTTTATAGCAATACTACCAAAGACTTTATGGAGATGGAAATAGTTCCAAGCATAAAAGACTCAGTGGTTATGGATGGGAAATCCTATTTGCAATTACTATTTCAGCAATTTATGGATTACTAAATTTACCATTATGGACTTTTACACTCAGATATCGGATTACTACAACTATATTTTCCCTCTTAACAAAGCTCAATTACCTTTCGTAAAGTCATCTACATCCAACGAAAACAGTCTGCTGGATATTGGTTGTGGAACAGGAGGACTGGCAATTTCACTCTCAGATGTATTTGAAGAGGTTGTTGCAATTGACCCAAATGAGAAGATGCTGGAAATTGCACAAGCCGATACAGATAATACTAACATAGAGTTCATTGTTGGAGGAATGCTCGATATTGATATGCTTTTTCATGACAAGACTTTCGATACAATTCTCTGTTTTGGGAATACAGTAGTACACCTTCAAAATCTTGATGAAATTGGTTTATTTTTCAAGAAAGTAAAGAATATCCTTAAACCTGAAGGTAAATTTCTGTTTCAAATCATTAATTATGATAATGTCCTGGACAACAATCTAACAGGACTACCAACAATTGAAAATGACGATATTAGATTTGTCAGAAATTATAGTCTCACAGAAAGTAAGTTAATAGAGTTTGAAACCATACTTACATTAAAGGAAACCTCAGAATCAATAATAAATAGTGTTCATCTTTATCCACTCAGGAAGCAGAAAGCTATGGCTGCACTCAAAAAAGCAGGGTTTAGCAATATTCAAATTTATAGTAACTTTAAGAAAGACACTTATAATCAAGGCTCAATGCCGCTGGTTTTTGAGTGTGAATAGTACATTGTAACACTCCTTCTAGTCTGTGTATTCTGCATGGAAATTTCTCGCAAAGGGCCAAAGAAAGGTTTTAATGCTTTGTTTTTGAGGAAATTAATGTAATAAATATACTGGCACAATACTATATCTTATGTTTAAATATTGCAATTAATCTCTGTGTAACTTAGCGTATAGTCTGCGATCTCTGCGTGAAAACCACCAAACAAAGTATTCAAAAAACGACTCTATACCTTCAGCCCGTAAATAAGATGATCATGAACTTTATCATCAATATTGATAGTTGCAGGAAGCCTTCCCCATTCTTCAAACCCATACTTGGTAAGTAGTTTCACACTTTCGAAATTCACATCAAGTACAAAACCAATTAATGTACTTTTTCCGATTCTTGGACAGTCTTTAATAACATGGTCCAATAATGCCGATCCAATACCAATTCTCTTATGTTCATTTTTAAGAAAAAAGCTAACCTCTGCTATTTTCGTCATAGCTTCTCTTCCAGGTCGGTATCCACTGAGGTTAACATATCCAACAACATCTCCGTTTAACTCAGCAACATAAATGGGAAAACTATCAAGGTTATGTTTTTTAAACCACTCAACCCTTTCCTTTACTGAGAACTCCCATAGGTTTCCTGTAGCTTTTCTTGATCGGATAGCTTCATTGTAAATAGTTACAATTGAAGTTAAGTCTTCAAATAAAGCAGGTCGTATGTTGATATTATTTTTCATAATAGTTACTAATGTGATGATAATAATTGCAGTAAAATTAAATGAAATTGTATTGCTTACAATGTATATTTATTCTAAATATCAGCAACTATTTTCACTATCTAATCACAAGTTTTCTATTTGAAGATAACTCTGGTATTCGTAGATTATAAATACCAGATGCCAAATCCGTTTTAACAATTATGGATTGTTGTTTTCCAGATGTTTTTTTCTCCAGAACCAGTTTACCATCTGAAGAAAAAATCTGAAGTGTTATATTATCTTGTAATGCGTATAAGCTAATTTCAAATGTCCCATTGGAGGGGTTTGGACTTATACTAAATTTGTTAGTATTAATTTCATTAACGAAATCACCATCATAGTTTAGCTCGGCGGTAAACATATCGAAGTTGCCCCAGTTTGATAAAATGATATCATCAAATGCTGCCTCTTCCTGAAAGTTACCACAGATATAGAGATTATTTTCAGCTGCATCTCCCGGTGAAATGCCATAGCCATAATCCTGAAATTCTCCACCAGCCAGCTTTAGCCACTCAACTTCACCAGCCCAATTATATTTTGCTATGAAAACATCGGATTTACCAGCACTTTCCAGGATTTGTCCACCAAACTCAGCAACATTGCTAAAAAATCCTGTAACAAATGAATCTCCACCAGTATTAGTAAACAGATCAAATCCTTGATCATTACCATATCCGCCACCTTTCTTAATCCATGATAATCCGCCCTCATGGTTGTGTTTTGTAATGTATACATCAAAATCATATTGTCCACCAGATGCCTCCACAGTTTGCTCTCCAAATGTCATGCTTCCTGAAAAGGTTCCTGTGCTATAGACATATCCTTCACCATCCATGCTTATTCCATATCCTCTGGCATAATCATTAGCACCTCCGGTTCCTTTCTTCACCCATTGGAAATTGCCTCCTGCATTCATCTTTGCCACAAAAGTACCCAGCAGAGAGCTGCACATAATATCATGGTCACCAAAAAATGCTTTTCCATTGAATAGTCCTGTAAAGTAAGTGGAGCCATCGGGACCACTAATTATATCATATGCCCTATCTTCACCTTCACCTCCAGCGCGTTTAACCCAATGAAAATTACCCACATTCGAGTAGTTAGCAATGAAAATATCTCGGTTACCTTCACTTGATACGGTGGTTTCTTCTCCGAAATGGGCAGTATATCTAAAGCTGCCTGAGACCAGAACATCGTATTCCAGATTTGTGGTTACACGGTTACCATAATCATCACCTTCGCCTCCCGCACTTTTAGCCCAAATTACATCTCCTGCACTATTATACCTAGCTACAAACATATCGTAGCTCCCCCAGCTTTCAAGTACGGTTTCATCAAAATGAATGTTTTCAGCAAACCAACCGGTTATAATTGGAAAGCCATCCCAATCAAGACAAATCCCAGCTGCTGAATTGCTAGCAACTCCCCAGGCTTTTTTGGCCCATAAAACTTCACCATTGGAATTGTACTTTGCCAGAAACACATCTTTTCCACCTTCACTATTGAGAACGATGTCACCAAAATGTGCACTTCCGGTAAACCAGCCAGTTACATAACTATGGCCATTATTATCAGTTGCTATGGCATATGCCTGATCAGATCCACCACCACCTGTAGCAGTTGACCAATCAAATGACTGGCCATTGGTTATCATAGTAAATAGAACAAAAAATAATGTTGTAAGGAAATAGTTTTTCATGACTTTCTTTTTAGTTACTTATAAACCTGCTGTTCAACATGTAAAGTTATAAAATTATTAAGGAACATTTTTTTTCAAAATTTTGTTAAACATTAGGGACAGATATCGTAATTACCAGCTTTTCTATCTTTGCTCCTTATTTCTCAACTATGGATACACCAAAAACTAAAACTGGCATCCTTCAAAAGATGCTAAACTGGACAGAAAAAGCAGGAAACGCTTTACCACACCCAGGAACATTATTCGCATTGTTTGCACTGGGGACACTCATATTTTCAGCCATTGGCGCATCACTTGGCTGGGAGGTTATTCATCCCGGAACCAAGGAGATTATTCGTCCAATAAATCTTCTTTCACATGATGGAATTCACAGGATCATTCTTGAAATGGTAGACAATTTCACTGGTTTTGCACCACTTGGTATAGTAATGGTTGCGATGCTCGGAATAGGAATAGCAGAGCAAAGTGGGTTAATTAGTGCTATAATTAGACTATTGGTGCTGAATTCACACAAGCAATTTCTTACCTTTATAATTGTATTTTCAGGAATCTTGTCAAATGTTGCATCGGATGTTGGGTATGTATTATTAATTCCCCTTGCTGGCGTAATATTTATTGCCGTTGGACGACATCCAATTGCCGGTATGGCTGCGGCTTTTGCTGGTGTAAGTGGAGGATTTAGTGCAAACTTATTGCTGGGTACGGTTGACCCACTTCTGGCAGGTTTATCCACAGAGGCTGCTGGAATTCTTGACCCAACTTATGAGGTTAATCCAACAGCAAATTATTATTTCATGGTAGCTTCAACCTTTGTTATTGCTTTCGCTGGTACTTTCATTACAAACAAAGTTGTTGAACCAAGGTTGGGTAAATATACCGGTGTAGTTGAAAAAAGGGAAAGCTCTGTTGAACAACTCTCAAAGGTTGAGAAAAAAGGGTTATGGATGGCAGTTTTCACGATGATGATTATCTTAGCTATCACACTCATTGGTATTATTCCAGAAGATGGCTTTTTCAGAGGAACTGATGGTGGTATATTAACATCTCCATTGATCAAAGGTGTTGTTGCAATGTTATTCGTTACAGCAGGAACAACGGGTCTGGCTTATGGGATTACCACAGGTGCATTTAAAAATGATACCGATGTTATGAATGGTATGTCTGCTTCAATGAAAACTTTGGCAACATATTTTGTATTGGTATTTTTTGCTGCACAGTTTGTAGCATACTTCAAGTGGAGTAATTTGGGTATTATCCTAGCCGTTGAAGGTGCTGAAACACTTATGTCGGCTGATATTGGCTTAATTCCATTAATGATACTTTTCATAATATTATCAGCATCCATAAATATGCTAATGGGAAGTGCATCGGCGAAATGGGCCATACTTGCACCAATTTTTATCCCCATGTTTATGATTATGGGATATTCACCTGAATTATCGCAGGTTGTATATCGAATTGGTGATAGTGTAACAAATGTAATTTCACCCATGATGAGCTTTTTTGCCTTGATAATTGCCTTTGTTCAGAAATATGATCCGAAGGCAGGTATCGGAACAATTATAGCTACAATGATTCCATACTCAATTGCATTCTTCCTGATTTGGGTATTACTATTAATTGGATGGTTATTGCTGGGATTGCCATTGGGTCCAGATGCTGGAATCCACTATGTTATGCCTTAAGGAGATAACAGATTTTTTAAAATATCGAATAATGAATATACCTATGGTTAATTGATTCGGTAAATATATTACTGCTGTTTATTCCACGGTTATATACATGGTAGCAATTACCTTCTAAAAATGGTTCAATTTTTTGCATGGCAAAGAGAAGTTTTGTTATTACGTTAATACATTTGGGTTTAATACTTTATATAAGTCGATAAAAATTCTAAGCCCTACTTTTAGTTCTGATACATCTAAACAAAATAATGTGCTATTTTTGCTTTCTTATCTAAAAGCATGGCCTACTTTTTAAAGATAGTAAACGTATTTTTTCTTTCAATGATAAAATACTTTTACACACCGATTTATGCACACCTTATTGGTCTTGACTTAGTGTCAACACTTATCTCAATGATTACTGGTGGTGTTGTAGGTTTCCTCATTTATTATCATTTCAGTAGAATTGTGATTGTTTCAACACAACACATAAAACCAATAGCCAGAAGAATTGTACCTGACCAACTTCAAGATAGTTATCGTGGATATCGTGAAAAGAGAACTATACGACGTAAGAACCGTAAGCGTTTTTCCTGGAGAAATCGCATGATTGTTAAGATGGGCAAGAATTATGGAATGTATACAATAATAATACTAACCCCAATATTGGTATCATTAATACTAGGAGCATTTCTATTACGAAAGTATTATAGTCACCGACCAGAAGCTGTGCCTTTAATGATTGCATCAATCATAATTGAAGGTGCAATACTAATTTGTAGTTATTGGTATATGGTTGGAGCATTGTAGTAATTTTTACCCCTGTCAGGTTTCAAAACTTGACAGGGGTAAAAAAGATTAAAACTTCGGTACTCTTCCAGGTGTATATGGAGCCTTTAGGTTATCAAGTTCCTTATCCATTCCGCTAAGTTTTGCGGAAATTACCTTAAGTTCCTCAATGATTAATGGAAGTTCTTCCATTACAATATCATAGTTGGTTTTCATATTTGCCGTTGGAGATGAAGTAGAACCCCATGAAGTATAAACTATAGAATTGAGCCTGTTACTAAGTGGTACTGCTTCAGGAGGCACCTCTTCAGAACTTGCTTTTGCAGGAGTTCCGTCAAAAATAAATTCAATATCATCTAATTGTCGACTTATTTCTAATAACTCTTCCTTTAATTCAAAAGGTGCAGTTTCAACAGTTTGCATTGCTTGTTGTATATAAGCAGTTTTCTCGGCTAGCTCTTCACGATAGTTCATTGTACCCATCATAACTCTTGCAAGATCAGATACTTTTTTGTAAAAAGCTTTTGTTGCTACTGGGTCTGGATCTGGTAGACTTGTGTTATTAAGAACCACAGTATTAAACTCAACAGGATCAGTAAGATCTTCTATTTCACCATTATGATACATAGCCATGGATACTGAGTACTTGCCAGGTAATGCGCGAAGACTTGTACCTCCACCTCTAATTGGATCAAACTTATCATCTTTTAAATATATAGGTCGAATGGCATTATATCTCATGTCCCAATTAAGCCTGTTAATTCCTGTTGACGGTTTCTTCCGAATATTTCTTACAACATTTCCATCAGCATCTTTAATGGTAAAGATTAGATAAGGCCCTGTTTCATTCTTTTCCGCATCAAGAATTTTCTTTGTTGGCTGTGGTATTGGTTTACTTTCTTTAAAGAGAGCTTTTTCTTCTTTCAGTCGTTTTGATTTCAATGACTTTGGAACATCTTTAAGGTAATATGTAAATACTGCTCCAAAATCAGGATTCTTAGACTGATAATAACCAGATCCTGTTCCATAACGTCCACTGCCGTTTCTTATATACATAAGAGCATCTTTAATTGGAAACATCATTGCTTTCTCATTTTCTATGGTTTCCAAGGTAATATCTCTTAATGGAGAATAGTCATCAACGATGTAAAATCCTCTACCAAATGTTGCAATTACAAGATCCTTTTCTCTTTCCTGAATAGCTATATCCCTAACTGCGATATCAGGTAGTCCTGAACCTAGTTTAACCCAACTATTTCCTCCGTCAACAGAAAAATAAAATCCCATTTCTGTTCCTGTAAATAGGAGATTTTCTTTAACAGGATCTTGAGTTATTGTATGAACCACTTCATTTTCCGGAAGATCAGAAGTAATTGAACCCCATGTTTTACCTTTATCACTACTTTTTAAAAGATATGGTTTTAGATCATCACTTTTAATATTGTTGAAAGAAGCAAAAACAATATTTTCATCATATAAAGAAGGGAAAATATCACTCACATAAGTATAAGCAGGTACTCCTGGAAACTCTGAAATTTTCGTCCAGGTATTTCCACCATCTTCGGTAATCTGAATTAATCCATCATCTGTTCCAACAAAAACAAGTCCTTCCTTAATTGTTGATTCAGCTATAGCAACAGCTGTTCCCCATTGTGAAGTTGAAACATCCTTAGCTACAGCATCTGCTGGCCAATATTTTCCCATAACAGTAAATTGGTTACGGTCTTCATCACGAGTTATATCTTCGCTAATTACTTCCCAGGTATTTCCACGATCGGTACTTTTGAATACTTTATTGGCAGCAATATATAGGGTTGTACCAGAATGAGGACTTAAAATAAATGGAGTATCCCAATTCCAACGGTAAGTATCTTCACCTTTTCTTGGTGTTGGCTTAACCTTAATTCTTTCACCTGATTTTTTATCATATCGATATATATTACCATACTGATAAGCTGAATACACAATATCAGGATTATCTGGTTCAATTGCCTGCCAGAAACCATCACCACCTAGAGTTACAACCCACTCATCACTGGCGACACCACCAGATTTTGTGTTTTGTGAAGGTCCACCCATACTTGCATTGTCCTGTGTTCCACCATAAACCCAATAAAATGGTTCAGTATTGTCAACAGAAACTCTATAATACTGTGTTATGGGAAGTGTTGTTTTATGAATATATGTACTACCGTTATCCCATGTTTCATAAATACCCCCATCACCACCTATCATAAAATGTCTGGTATTACTAGGGTCTACCCAAAAGGCGTGATCATCAACATGACGATTATTTAAACCAAGTCCTTTCCATGTTTTACCACCATCAGTACTTACTTTTGATCGTGTATCCATTGAATATAGTTTGTTAGCATCGTTAGGATCTGGAATCAACTCACTATAATACTGTCCACTACTACTATATTTGTTTTGTTTGCTAAAAGAAGCGCCCCTATTGGTTGAGCGATATACACCACCTTTACCATTTGAAGCTTCAAACATTACATAAATGATATTCGGATCCGTTGCGCTTACAATAATTTCCATTCCTCCCTTATCAACTTTTGGGATTCCTTTTTCTAGTTTATTCCATGTAAGACCAGCATCAGTTGATTTATAGAATGCAGATTCAGGTCCGCCACCAATTTTACCAAATTGACGTCTACGGCGCTGTTCAGCTCCTGCATAAATCACATCTGGATTTCCTGGTTCAAAACTTAAATTAGCAACACCAGTATTTTCACTAATGAACAATACTTTCTCCCAAGTAAGTCCACCATCTGTTGTTTTGTATACTCCTCTTTCTTCATTAGGACCCCATGCAGAACCTTCAGCAGCTATATATACTACATCCGAATTACGAGGATCAACCAATATCTCACCTATATGACGCGATTCTTTAAGTCCCATATTCTTCCATGAAGAACCACCATCAATTGTCTTGTATATTCCATTTCCATAACCGAGTGCTCGCTGGTGATTGTTTTCTCCAGTACCAGCCCAAACAACAGCACTATTATTTGGATCCATTGCCAAGGAGCCTATGGAATAAACACCATAATTATCAAATACTGGCTTAAAGGTAATTCCATTATTAGTGGTTTTCCATATATGACCTGATGCAACGGCAACATAATAGATGCTAAAATCATCAGGGTCAACGGCAAAGTCTGAAATGCGACCTGACACAAAAGCTGGGCCTATGCTTCTCCATTTAAGTCCGCTGAAAGTAGAGGATTTCAAGGTAGATTTCTTTTCTTCCTCCTTCTTTTTCTTCGCTTCCGCAGGTACAAACCCAATTAATAACATTAGTGTAATAAGTAGTAACTTCTTCATATGTATTGATTTTAAGTTTTGCTTATGTATTATACTGTGATAGAAATGCCGTTATTAATTACAAATATGAGAACAATCGACAAGACGACAAAAATAATTGATAAAAATAAATCTATTTTACTATGTTTTACTGTAGGTATATATTTGAATCCTACGTTCTTAATTTTTTCAGCAGTCAAAAAAGGTAATAATAGAACCAGTACTGGAAGGTTTTTTATCATTTCCGAAATAGGAACACTTGCACCTCCTGAAAGGTAGGTGTATATCATAACCATAAACCATGGAATAATAAATATCACCATAAAAAATACTACTCTATTTTTGAAATAGGTCAAGTTTTGATGGGGGAAAGAGTTGATAATAAGCCTACCATTCATCATTCCAATTTTATAAAGAATTGAGATCATTAGAAATGACAATACGAGTATTGTAAAAATACCGATATCCATAGCTAATGCTACTTGATAGGTCCCAGACTTTGCTATGGCATCATCTATAATTATTCCAAATGCTGTATTAAATGCAAATACATTTAACCAAAAAAGTAGGATAATAATTGATATGGGTTTTTTTGTTCCTATCATTAAGATAATCAGAGAAATAATACCTACAATTGTAGCTGCAATTGGTTTCGAAAGTAATATTGTAACCAATGCATCCCTCGACCAGTCATCCATGCTAGAATCAGTTAAAATTTTAATTCCTTGCAGATTAATTAAAGCAGGAATATCAAAATCATACGCAAAATATAGGGTTGCAAAATTTGTGTACAAAAACACTAGTAGATAGGCAAGTATCGCGGAAAACACTGATATCACCAAGGATTTAACAAGACTATCATATTTTATTCTCAAATCTGAAGCTATCATATGGTTATTTTCCAACTTCCAAATATCTGAAACAATCAACAGTATGGTCATTCACCATTCCTGCAGCTTGCATAAAAGCGTAGCATATGGTTGTTCCTACAAATTTAAAACCTCGCTTTTTTAAATCCTTACTCATCGCATCTGATTCTATGGTGCTAACAGGTATATCTGCCATTTCTTTCCTGATATTTACTATCGTTTCTCCTTCAGTAAATTGCCAGATATAATTATCGAAACTACCAAATTCTTTTTGAATATTAAGAAATAGTTTAGCGTTACTAATAGCAGAATGGATTTTTAACCTGTTTCTAATAATTCCCTTATCATTAAGTAGGTCTTTAATTTTTTCATCACCATATTCTGAAATTTTCTTAGCATCAAAGTTATCAAACGCTTCTCTAAAATTCTCTCTCTTTTTGAGAATAGTTGTCCAACTTAATCCCGCTTGAAATGCATCTAGTAATAAAAACTCAAAAAGCTTCCTGTCATCATGAACAGGTACACCCCATTCTTCATCATGATAAATAATGTCGTGCGGTCTTTCTCCTGGCCAATGACATCTTGTTTTATGGGGAATACTCATAGTGTACTTAGTGTATTAATTTCACAAATATACTAAATGAAAAAATCCCGACGAGGTCGGGATTCATGGTTCAATGCGAACTAACTAACATGTTTATACAAAAATTACAATTTGCTGGCGTAAAATTTTGTTTCTATAGCAGAACCTATCTATAGTTTCTTGTAAATAATTTCTTTTGGAATGTCATCTATGTATAACTCTTCATCTAGAGTAAAGTCTACTGACATTGCTTTTTCATAACTACTGTCGGTACATTGTTTATCAAATGGGATATCATTTATGTATTCTTCTTCTTCAAAATTAAACTCTACTGAAATTGCATTGTTGTATTCCGAAACCGAATTATATATTGCCATGCTAACAGCATCTGTATTTGTAGATATATTTATGATAGATGCTGATGCAAATAAATATGTAGAGAGTAAGACTATTAAGGCAAGAATTAGATTTGATTTTTTAGTTAGTGTTTTCATCATGTAGTTATTTTAGCGTTTCTGTTTTTCAGGTTATCCATTTCTGTGCCAAACTTTGTATATATCATATAATGAACATGTTAATACATGTGTGCATATTTTCATGGATATAATTTATGCAATGAAGCGAACATTTAATGTTCACAGACGGACACTGAAACTATCTATGGAAATATTCTATGGTTGGCTAATTACAATAACTATCTCTCCCTTGAGTGTATTCTGAACGAAATAATCATGGACCTCCTTTGCAGTTCCACGAATGGTTTCCTCATGGAGCTTGGTAATCTCCCTTGAAACGGAAACTTGTCTTTCATCACCAAAGAATTCCGAAATTTGAATCAAGGTTTTCAATAATCTATGGGGTGATTCATATAACACAATTGAATGTGGAAATTCTGCTAAGAACTTTAGTCTTGTTTGTCTACCTTTTTTCTGCGGCAAAAAACCTTCAAAGAAAAATTTATCAGATGGTAAACCTGAATTCACAAGGGCTGGTATAAAGGCAGTAGCTCCAGGTAGGCATTCAACCTCAATATTATTGGCGATACACTCTCTTACCAATAAAAATCCAGGATCAGATATTGCCGGAGTTCCAGCATCAGTTATCAATGCCATTGTTTCTCCATCTAAAATCCGCCTAACTATGCCCTCAACAATCTTATGCTCATTATGCATATGATATGAATTCATTCTGGTTTCAATGTCATAATGCTTCAATAGCTTTCCACTATTCCTGGTATCCTCGGCAAGTATTATATCAACTTCCTTAAGTACATTAATTGCCCGTAAAGTAATATCATCAAGGTTTCCAATTGGTGTGGGTACTATGGTAAGTTTAGACATTTTTTTATGATCAGAATTTGACACAAATTTACTCTTTTTCACATTCTTCATATTGCCATTATTCACTCATAACATCCAAAATGGATTTGTCAATACTCCATTTTGATAATAAGTAGTGGGTTTACATGTTATTATTAATAAACAATTTGATGAAACGGCTTATAACAATTTTGATAATACTATTTAGTACGGCAACATTTTGTCAGAACTTTTATGATAGTTTGTCAACTGCGGCCATTGGATTAACCCACCAAAAAGTCATTTACGATCCTTCATATTATTCAATAGATTATCCAAATGGAGATATTCCATCTGGGTTAGGTGTTTGTACAGATGTTGTAATCAGAGCATATAGAGCAATGGGAATCGATTTACAAAAGGAAGTTCATGAAGACATGAAAACTAACTTCAGTAGTTATCCTAGTAAGTGGGGGCATCGTACAACCGACAAAAACATCGATCACAGAAGGGTACCAAACCTAATGACTTTTTTCAATAGACAAGGAGCAAGTATTCCCATAACTCCAATTCCCAGTGATTATTTACCCGGAGATATTGTATGCTGGGACTTAGGCAGTGGAATTACACATATTGGAATTATTGTAACCCCTAAGTCAAATGACCTGTTAAGAAATAAGATTGTCCACAATATTGGTCAGGGACAAGTTATGGAAGATTGCTTATTCGACTATCGAATTATTGGGCATTACAGATACCCTGTTGGTAATGATTAGACGTGTATTTAGTGTCTATTTTTCAATAATATTGGTTATTAATCCAAAAAG
>CALCGQ010000066.1 GCA_937901015.1 uncultured Bacteroidota bacterium
ATAGCAAAATTTGTTTAAAAAGTTTAACTTACTGTCAGCATGCCCTTTTTTGCATTGGCTATAACGTTTTGAATATGATGCGTGCCGCATTATGTTCATTACAATTTTTAGGTTTCTTTATTTTTAAATTTGTATTTCATATTCTTAGGGTTACTTAGCGGCGGCATGAATTATATTTTTTGTTGGCGGTAGTTGTTTTTATTAACTAATTCTTCGTTTGTTAAACTATTTTGAAAAAGAATAATTTATATCCTTACTTTCTTTCGACAGGTATTATTAAATCCATCTATTAGTCTTTAACACACCTAACACTGTTTTTAAGATCTTTTGGTAGATTAACCCTTTCAATTTGTCCTTTACTGTACAATAATCCACGTGTGAACACTGTAAAACCTTCAACTTCTGTATTTGTCCACCAAATATTAGTTGTTCCTAAACCATATAACTCATTATTGTTTGGAAGTGCTGTAAAATTATAATTATCATTACCATTTCCACTATCTGACATCCATCCCCATCCACACCTGCTTTTGATCTCATTTCCTTCGATTGATCCTCTCCATCCCACATTATCAACATCACTGTCACTCATCCCAATATGTTTTTCAAGGGTTTTCCATTCACTATCGGATGGTAAATGCCACCCGTTTGGGCAAGCAATTTTAGCCGAATTCCAGTTATAAATTATGCCACCATTAGGTCCACTATTATCAATACAAGATGTGTCACTCGTATAATATCTAAGGTCTTGTGCAAACCATGTCTGACTACCAATATCAACTATGTAGTATTCTTGCAAATCTCTTGGATCGATAAATGTTTCACTGGCCCCAGCAACTATCTTAACTTTGATCTCATCAGTTGATCCTTTTCCATTATTATCCCAGCAGGAGGCTTTAATTGTATGCTCTTTTATACCTTCAGTATTAGTATTCCATTGATAGGTGATATTTGAACTAGTATGCTGCATTACTTTACTGTCACCATTAATTGTAATACCCGTTTCTGTTCCACTTCCTTCCACAATAACTGTTATATCTATGGTCTCACATTTATCTATTATTTGACCATCTATAGGGTATGTGATCTTGCAATTTGGAGGAGGTCCGCCAATCTTGGAGCAGGAAGAGTTAGACAGCACCGTAAATAATATAAGCAATATTCCAATAATTATTTTCTTCATTTGTTTATAATTTTCACTAACTATTTATTTGCCAATTGATTTATATAAGTTGTATCTAGTGCATAACTGTAAATTCTTACATCATCGATTTTACCTTTAAATGGCCAGCACTCGCCATCTATACAATGACCCATTCCTATGTAAAAAGGGTTTACAGATTGATGAAAACCACAAGATACTTCACCACTTTCCTTATCATGGTAATCCACCCTTTCTCCATCAACATACAACCTAAAACCTTCAGGGGCAAATTTTCCATTCCACATACCCAGTACATGAGTCCATTCATTTTCACTGATAACGTTTTGTTTGGTCGTCTTTCCAACGTAATCATCACTATCAACTGCATAGAACATAATTAACTTCTTGTCAAAAGTAACCCCGAAAACAAAGCCTACTCTTTGTTCACAATTATACCCTGCAGCCTGACCGTTATAATTGCTAATAACTCTACCATGTTGGGTTCCCGAATAACGTATCCAGGCCGAAAATGTAGCACCTTCTGATAGTTGATCATCTATTTGTCTGGTACATATTACTTTCGAGTCATCTCCGTTAAACTCAAGAGCACCATTTTCAATTCCATTTCGATCTGTTGTGCCAACAGCTTTGAAAATCTGCCCATCATTATTACTTTCACTATGATCTGAAGCTTCATTGTCAAGGGTGTAGTGAGCAAGGAGAACAGGACTAGGTTTATTTAGGTCGTAATAATTAGAGACATTATATTCCTCTTTATCTTCCTGACATGATGTAATTAAAATAATACACATCACAAATAATGATAGATTTCTCATTTAATTAATATTTCATTAATAGGCTGGTTAGTATATTTAGTTTCAATATTTATTCCTTTGTTAAAAGAAGCTAAATTTCAATGATCGTGACGTAATTACCGCCAACAATAGTGTATGTGTACTATTACACATATTCCTTCATTATCCATTCCCAAATAGAGCAATTATTTTATAAAAATTCAATAGTATAATATACTTGTTCTAAGTATAATTTAGTTTTTGTAGTTGTTGTAGAGCATTGAGTTATGGCATTGCATCAAAGATAAGTAAAAATCCCAACACCAACCAACTATCCGTCTGATTGTCAGTATTTGTATTAATTTTTTTTGTAATTTCACAAACTAATAACCCAAAAAAACCCATTAAAATGAAATCACTAATTGTATAGTGTCAGCAAAAAGTGAACTTTTCACCTGTCAAATTTAAGA
>CALCGQ010000067.1 GCA_937901015.1 uncultured Bacteroidota bacterium
GTTACAGGTTCGATTATTATCTTCAAAAGGATAAGAATAAGCACATTATTAGTATTGGTTACAAATTAAAATTATAGTAAGATGAAAAAACAAATTTTAGGATATATAATAGTTACATTATTGATGATATTAGTAACAAGTTGTCGTAAATCTGATCTTAATGATGAGATAGAAGGTGTTATCTCCGATTATTCTGATTGGACTGATGAAACACACAGTAATAATGCTAATCCCGATTATTCAATTGTTTTTGAGCAAAATACTGTGCTGCGATTTGATATTGAAATCAGTAGTTCTAATTGGTCAATTATGCAATCTGATTTAGCAGATCAGCTTGGTAGTTCAGGTGGTCCCGGAGGAGGAGGCCCAGGAGGTGGAGGTGTGACAACCAGTGATTATGATATGGTGTGGGTTCCTTGTTCATTTAGGTTCAATGATACTGAATGGTATAATGTTGGAGTCCGTTACAAGGGGAATTCCAGTCTTAGTTCAGCTTACCAATCGGGCAATAATAAATTATCGTTTAAACTTGATTTTGATGAGTTTGAAGATGATTATCCTGAGCTTAATAATCAACGATTTTATGGTTTTAAACAATTAAACCTAAATAATAACTTCGATGATGCTTCACTAATGCGTGAAAAGGTGGGCGCTGATTTATTTCGAGAATTTGGACTGGCATCTGCCCAAACTACTTTCTGTGTAATATATGTTGATAATGGAACAGGCCCTCAATATTATGGAGTTTATACTTTGGTTGAAGAAGTTGATGACACTGTTCTGGAAAGTCAGTTTAATGATGATAATGGAAATCTGTATAAGCCTGATGGAGATGCAGCCAGTTTCGCTTTCGGCACATATGATGAATCTGAAATGGAAAAGAAAAGCAATGAGGAAGATAGTGATTATTCAGATGTGGAGTCTCTATATAATATTATAGTTAGTTCTGACAGAACAACAAACACAGACCAATGGAAATCGAATCTGGAATCTGCTTTAGATGTTGATGGATTTCTAAAGTGGCTGGCGGCAAATACTGTAATGCAAAACTGGGATACATATGGAAAGATGACACACAACTATTATTTGTATAACAATCCTGATAATAGTTTGCTAACCTGGATCCCTTGGGATAATAATGAAGCATTGCAAGATGGTAAAATGGGTGGTGCATTGAGTTTATCGCTCAGTGAAGTTGGAAATGAGTGGCCATTAATAAGATATTTGATGGATATTGATGAATATGAGCAGATATATAAAGAATATACTCAACAGTTCATTGATGAGGTTTTCATAACATCAGATATGGTTGCAAAATACAGTAGCTATTATGAATTGTTAAAAGAAGATGCATATAGTGAGGAATCAGGATATACATATATTAATTATGATTCTAATTTCGACCAAGCAGTTACAGCCTTAAAAACACATGTGCAATCTCGTAATAATGCGGTATTGTCATACATAAATTAGTAAGCTTTAGTTTCATTTGGTTGTTAGATCTGGACTGGGATAGTCAACTACTAAAAATGGTGTTTGTCTCAGTCTTTTTTTATGTATGAATCAAGAAATATGACGTCTTGTTCCTATTGATAGATCTCCCTACTGAGCAAACTGATAAATGGAGTATAGTCTAAAATTCTAAGCGTAGTCTTCAGACTACGCTTAGAAACGAATGATGATAATAATGACAACTAGACAACGAGATAACCATGAAAACCTGACAATCCTTACAGTCCTTTTCATTGACAAAATCCCCCCAAACATTGATTTCTTTTGTTCATACCCTATTTTCATAGTTTATTTGCATTATTAATTATTAAAAATTATAGATATGAAAACTTGGGTAATAATACTAGGCGCACTAATAATAACAGCAACAAGTGCATGCAACAAAGATGATGATGTAATAATAGATGATGGCAATGGTAGCTTACCTGAGATTTCAGGTTATCCAATTGTTGGAACTAGCCAAACAGTATACTATAACAATACTACTACAATGACATCTCCGTCTGTTGGCGAAAGTTTCTACGGACAAAGTGCAAACTATTTAGGGAATCAGCCTACATATGTTGATAATGGTGATGGTACTGTTACAGATATGATAACAGGCTTGATGTGGCAGAAAAGTCCCGATACTGATGGTGATGGTGATATAGATGCCAGTGATAAATTGACATATGCAGAAGCTGTTGCTGGGGCTGATACTTTTAATCTTGGTGGTTATGATGACTGGAGACTCCCAACAATAAAGGAGCAATATTCACTAATCCTTTTCAGCGGTGTCGATCCTAGTGGTTATGAAGGAAGTTCAACTGAAAGTTTGATCCCATTTATTGATACTGATTATTTTGATTTTGCTTATGGTGATACAGATGCTGGTGAGCGTATTATTGATTCTCAATATGCTTCTTCCAATAAGTATGTTGACGTAACAATGACAGGTGATGAAACTCTGTTTGGAGTGAACTTTGCCGATGGCAGAATTAAAGGCTATGGATTAAAAATGCCATTCGGACCTGGAGATAAAACTTTCTTCGTGACATATGTAAGAGGAAATACAAGTTACGGAATCAATGAATTTAATGATAATGGAGATGAAACCATCAGCGACAATGCAACTGAATTAATGTGGATGAAGAGTGATAATGGATCCGGACTTAATTGGGAAGAAGCTCTAAGTTTTGCTGAAGGAACCGAATTTGTGGGTTATTCTGACTGGAGATTACCCAGTGTGAAAGAATTACAAAGTATTGTTGACTATACAAGGTCACCTGGCACTTCTGGTTCTCCAGCCATCGATCCTATTTTTAATTGTACCGAAATTACAAATGAGGCAGGTGAGGTAGATTATCCATCTTACTGGTCAGGTACAACACATGCAAACTGGTCTGAAGGAAATTCGGGCTCATTTGCTTCATATGTTTGTTTTGGACGGGCAATGGGTTATATGGATGGTGAATGGATGGATGTACATGGAGCAGGTGCTCAGCGAAGTGACCCTAAAATGGGTAATCCTGATGATTATCCTGAAGGTCATGGCCCACAAGGTGATGCCATTAGAATAAACAACTATGTGCGTTTAGTGAGGGATATCAACTAAACAAAGTTCTAAGCGTAGTCTCTCTCTCTCTAAGCGTAGTCTCCAGACTACGCTTAGCTTATTGGTTTATTAAGTTTCCAGTATAATTTTTAGTTGAGTTGTGCAACCCTGATTGTCAATTAATTATCTTTGAAGTATAAACCAAATTTAATTGCCATGAAAGCTAAATTAATCCTATTGTTTGCAACTATTTTTTTCTCAATAACAACCATTAATGCTCAGTATAATACCAGAAACGATTCTATTGTAAATGAAGCTATTTCCTTAATTAATTCTGATAGTATAGCATACCAATTACAATGGTTAAAAGAAATGGGAACAAGGTTTATGATTGCTCCTAATCACAAGGAAGTAGCCAAGAAAATCAAAGCTAGATTTGAATCATATGGTTTAACTGAAGTACGACTAGATTCTTTCCAGTGCTATACTAATATTGATTACAGTATTCTGCATTATGACACAACAACATGGCAGTATAATGTTGAAGCTAAGATAATTGGAGGTATTTATCCTGATGAGGAAATTCTTTTAATGGGTCATCATGATAATGTTCAACTTGACAGTAATCCTGAAATTTTTGCTCCGGGTGCTGATGATAATGCAAGTGGAACAGTGGCAGCCCTTGAAACAGCACGAGTACTTATGGAACTGGGATATCAACCAGAACGAACCATAGTTTTTCTTACAACAGCAGCTGAGGAGCTTATGTATTTTGGTGATGCAGGTTCAGCACATTATGCCACTCAGGCAGAAGCTGCAGGAACTAATATATGGGGAGTTATCAATAATGATATGATCGCTTATGATAATGGAAGCAATATTATAACTTTTTCCAATGTTATTGGCTCAGAAGAAATCACAGGAGTAGCATCATTAGTAACCACAACATATACATCTTTAACTCCACATATCGATTTTCCTACAAATTTTGGAGGTGCAGATCTAAAGGCTTTTATAGAGATGGGATACCATGGTGTTTATTTAATGGAAAATGACTTTAATCCATATTACCATACTGAACTGGATCTTGTTGAGAATTGTGATATGGATTATCTCACAGAAGTGATAAAAATATCATGTGGCACTGTGATTTATACTGATATCACTGTTGGTATTGATAAACCTAGTAAAAATGAAACATTAGTGTCGATTTACCCCAACCCATGCAAAGATGTGGTTAACATAAATCTAATGGGTAATACCAGATTATCACAAATATCAATGTTTAATACCAAAGGTCAGTTACTATACAACACTACTATTTCTGCTTACCAGAATAACCATAGCATAGATATGATTGATTATCCGGCAGGAGTATATGTGCTATGCCTTTATGATAATAATGCCTTAACCAAAATGAAGATTATAAGAGAATAGAAGTATTACTAAGCGTAGTCTTCAGACTACGCTTAGAGTTCATTAAGCAATAATCCCGTAAATAGAGTGGTCTTCACCTTTCTCAATGGCCCATCCTAAATTACCATAATCAAAGTGCCAGTATTCTTTAAGATCAACAACAAATTCTTCCTCCTCAAATATGGTCATTAGTAGCTCTCTGTTTCTTTTGGCACGAAATGAGATAAAAGGATGATAAGGGTAGCATTTATCATTAAGATTAATATTGAGTCCATCATTTGTACCAAAATCCATTACACAGTCGTTTTTTACATCAAAAATTAATGCATCTCCTGCTCCTCATACTGTATATGATGATATAGTTGGTGAAGCAATGAAATAAGAAACACTTTCTAAGTACTAAAACATTAGTTAGTCTTATCTAATTGATTACCTTTGCAAACGGATTACATATCTTTTTATACCAATCATTCACTATCATTTTTGTTGATGTGCTTTTAAGCAATCTATCCTCGCATTCGCAGACTTCATACCTATAGTTGAGATATCAGTGAGCAGTCCAACATCAGAGTACTAATATTTAGTACGCTAGGTGCTTTAGTTGGCGTTTAGTCTTTTTTGATGGTATCAATACATTTTTATATGAATAGTGATTCAGACAATAGTTGTGGTCAAAAACGTATAACCACAGCATTGCTTCTAGCGGCTGGCACAGGTAGTCGACTTTACCCTATAACAAAGAGTTCTCCCAAATGCCTTACACTTGTAAACAACAAATCCATTCTCGAAAGGCTTCTCAATAACTTGTATAGTGTCAGCAAAAAGTGAACTTTTCACCTGTCAAATTTAAGAGAGATAT
>CALCGQ010000068.1 GCA_937901015.1 uncultured Bacteroidota bacterium
TTAATACTCTAATAAATTTTGACCCGAAAAGTTCAGATTTGTTTGACGACATACAACAATTACATTGGATTAAAGCTTGTAAATTTACACTCAAGCAAGATACTTGCATTTGCAAGTATCTTGCGCTTATTATTAAAAGAATTATGAACCGGTATAACATCATTGGAATTGCCTTTATTCTTTTTAGCCTAAGCTCAATTGCCCAAAAACAAGCCAATATTTTGTATTTTGGCGATCGATGCGGACTCGATTTTAATTCAGGCGAACCTATAGTTACTACAGATTACAATCAAAATAACTTTATGGGAAGTGCTTCTGTTTGTGATTCTTTAGGTTCTTTAGTTATTTACTCAGAAGGAAAGCATATTTGGAATAGAGAGCATGATATAATGATGAATGGGGAAGACCTTGCAGGTGGAGGTGATCGCATAGCTACGCAAAGAGTATTAATTGTAAAACAACCTGGTTCAGACAATATTTATTTTGTTTTTATAGTGGGTAGAGGAACATATACATCAAATGGGCTTCGTGGTCTTTGGTACAGTGTTGTGGATATAAATGGAGACAATGGTTTGGGCGAAGTAATTGAAAGGGATGTTTTTTTAAACGCTGCATGGGATGCGCAGGAAAAGCTTTTTGCTGCAAATCATCAAAATAATGAGGATATTTGGATTATCACACGAAAATTCCAGGACCAGGATCATCAATATGCATCATTCCTGCTTAGCCCATCGGGGTTGAATACAACTCCAGTATATAGCAGTGCAGTTGTTACTCAATTCTCAGGTTTAGAGAATGTGCACGGATACTCGAAGATATCGTATGATAAAAAGTACTTGTTAACTGCCCATTATTTTGCAAACCCCGATGCCATTGTTGAAATCTGCAAATTCAATGATACCACAGGCGTAATTGAATATTTGTACTACGAAATGAAAGTAAACCAATTTGGTGATAAACTTTTTCCATATGGTATTGAGTTTTCGCCTGACTCTAAATTTGTATATATATCATACCACGATACTAATCCTGTGGAGGATGATTATATCTATCAATACGAAATGCAATATATTGAGAACGCCATTCTCTTTGCTCAATCTGCCATTCTAATAAATATTGGACCTGGGCGTGGCTTGCAATTGGCAACTGATGGTAAAATTTACTGTTCTATGGACGGCGGTGATACTCCATACCATCATGTAAGCGTCATCCACAAACCTTGGGAACGAGGTTTAGCATGCGATTTTGAAGCTGACGCCATCAATATGGGAAATAGAGAAGTATGGTATTGCTTCCCAAATATATTACTCGATCACCTCTACCGTTTTGAGTGGGAAGGTAGCTGCTCAGGTCCTGATAATGCAATAACCTTTAAACCAAACTTTCAACCAACCCCCGTATCCATAACATGGAATTTCAGCGACCCTACTGCCGGAGACGACAGCATTTCAACAGAATTATACCCTGTTCATTATTTCACACACGGAGGTGAATTTGAAGTATCAGTTGACGTAAACTATCCTCCCACTCCAAACTATCCTTTTGGTAGGTTCGAACATACATCAAGGGTTGTTACCGTGAAGCAATCTCCTCACCCAAACCTTGGCTCCGACACACTTGTATGTGAAGGCACAGAGGTAACCCTTAATGCAGGAAACGAAGATGGATTTTATTCATGGAGCGATGGAACAACATTTGGTCATAATATATTTGACCTTACCGTTGCCGATACGGGAATACATTGGGTGCAAGTAACCAATACAGAAGGATGTAGAACAAGAGACAGCATACATATTGGCTGGTTTAACAAAGCTGTTTTCAACGAGAGCAACATGGTAATTACACCCACATCATGCGGTGGAAGCAATGGTAGTATTATGGGTATTCAAATTGATGGTGTATTACCTGTGAGTACCGAATGGTACGATGCTAATGGCAATATTATTGGTAACACTATTAATATTGGTAATTTATCTGTTGGTAATTACTTCTTACATGTAACCGATACTAATGGTTGTATAACAATATCTGACTCATATACCATTACTGATGCCGGTAATATACTTATTACAGCAGTAGATTTTTCACCCTCACATTGCTCACAAAGTATTGGATCAATTACCATTACAGCAAGTTCGGGGACAGGAACCAATTTTTTATATTCAATCCTAAATGGGGCTAGTGGCAGTTGGCAACCCGACAGCCTATTTATTAATCTGCCTTCCGGTGATTATTTTATTAAGGTAAAAGACCCAAGTGGCTGTGAAACAGTTTATGGCAATAACCCGGTGGTGATAGAAAATATAGAAGGCCCAAATATAATTACCGAAAATGTAAGCCATGAAAACGATTACCTTGCCGATGGCAGCATTTATCTCGAAGCAATAGTTGATATAGGTAGTATCCAATACTCCATTGATTCGGGATACAATTTCCAAACTAACAACGGCTTGTTTGAAAACTTATCAGCAGGAACTTATTACTGCATAGTAAAAGATGAATTTGGTTGCGATACAACATTTACATTAGTAATTGATCGTATCATTTCTCAAATAATTGATGCCATTGCCGGTGACGGAAGTACTTGTATTGGGAATGCTACTGCAAGCCCATTGATATTGAATAATTTCACCGATGTATCAAGGTTTCATGTAATGCTCACATACGAACAAGACCTGATAACATGTGATGGTTATATGCAGGTTAACCCTGTCCTTAAAGACAGTTTAATTGTAACCACAAACACCTCCGGCGAAGTTCATATCAATTGGGAGGGTCAATCACCTATTAGTTTACCTAATAATTCGCTAATGACCGAACTGGTATTTAGCGCAATAGATAATGGCTTATCGCAAGTTGATTGGGTAGCTGACCAGGGGGAAAGCCAGTTTTTTAATAAAAATGGAGAACAAATAAATACTGATTACGAATTAGGATACATACTTATTTATACACGCCCTAATATTTTTTTAGCACCAACCAATGAAGTTTGCGAAGGAGAATCTCTTTTTGTTATTTCATCTATTGAAGGTGGCAGTGGAGTAAACACTTCACATTGGGTTGGTCCTGATGATTTTACGAGTAACGGCCAATTACTTTGGTTTAATGAAGTTAGAGTAAACATGGCAGGCATATACACCCTTACCGTTACTGACTCATTAGACTGTGTTGAAAGTAAAAGTATGGTGATATCGGTAAACCAAGGAACTGAAATTGCATTTTCAGAATACGATACCCTTTGGGTTGAGCCAGGCTTTATCCTTGAAGCTGGATATGGTGCTGAGTTTTATTATTGGAACACAGGGGAAACCTCGGAAACAATCGTAATCGACAGTATGGGCAACTACAGTGTTGAACTCACATCATTCGAAGGCTGTAAATCAACAGACACGGTACAAATCCTTTGGTCAGGTACACCTTTTTACCTTCCAAATGCCTTCACACCAAACGGTGACGGATTAAATGACAGTTTCAAGGCAATACCAAGATACGATTATGTAAACAAGTACCACCTTAACATTTACAACCGCTGGGGACAAAGAATATATGAAACCACGGACATAAACAGTGGTTGGGATGGGTCGTACAAAGGTAGTCCGTGCATAATAGGTGCATACGTCTACCATATTGTATATGAAGAATTCGGACAACAGCCAGTCGAAAGCAAGGTTGTCGAAGGGACAGTTGTGTTGGTGAGGTGAGGTGCGGCAGGCAAACCTTGTATCAGTTTTGAATTAATTGTATCTCGGACTAAAAATAGTTTACAAAAAATTGTAAAAATTAACCGGACATTATGGACAAGAAAAAGCCCACACTTCGCAGTCAAGCACATTGCCAAGTCGCTCAAAAAGCCTACCGCTAAAACCTAAACTTGTCAATAAGCTTGCCCGCCCTACCGCACAGAAAAAAAACGCTCAGTTGCCAACAAAAGCTCATACGCCATAGCCGCAGTTCCGTCTTCGGTTGGAAAAGAAATAGTAAATTTGAAGTGTGATTTTCAAATCAAAAATAATTATAAAAAGCGGCAACGGCGCATAGCAATACCGTTGGCAGCAAGGCGAAAACCCACCGCACAT
>CALCGQ010000069.1 GCA_937901015.1 uncultured Bacteroidota bacterium
ACTACTTTCCAGAACGAAAAAAAGATCGAATACCAGGTTCAGCCGGGTGACAACCTTTATATTAGAGTAGTAACACTTGATGAAAAAACCACCATACTACTAAACCCACTTTCATCTGGTGGAAATCAGAATATAGGTAGTGATGCATCAGTTTATCTTAATAGTTATAGTGTTAGTGAAGGAGGGTTACTGGATTTTCCGATGATAGGTGAAATACCTGTTAAGGGATTAGTTGTTGAAGAGATAAAGGAACAAATCCAAGATAAGCTTAAAACTTACATGAAAGAATTCATTGTAATTGTAAAACTTGTGAATTACAATATTACGATGCTTGGTGAAGTAAATAGGCCAGGTCAGTATAAAATCTATCAGGATAATATTAATATTTTTGAAGCAGTATCAATGGCCAGTGACTTAACGGATTTTGCCAATAGAAATAAAGTGGCAATTATCAGGCAAACAAAAACAGGTTCTGAGGTTGTTTATATTGATATGACAAAACGAGACTTGTTGCTTTCAGATTATTATTACCTGAAACCAAATGATATCTTGTATGTACAACCTGTGAAAGGAAAGCAGTTTTCCTTTGCTAATTTTCCTTATGGTGTAGTATTTGGCTTTATCTCAACAACTATACTTCTACTTTCTTACTTACAGTAATATTAATTAATACGAAATGGCAGCCGAAAATTTTGAAGGAATTCAACAACACGAAGAAAGCATAGATATAAAAGCTCTGTTTTTCAAGTTTGTAAGATATTGGTATTTATTTGCCCTTACTGTGTTTGTGGCAATAGTTGTGGCTTTCTTATTTAATAAGTATACCAGTCCTGTATATGAAGTAAATACTACCGTTCTTGTTCAGGATGATAAAGGAGCTCTTGATCCTTCTGCCATGCTTGGAGGATTGGGGTTAAGCAATAATCAACAAAATGTAGAAAATGAAATTGGAATATTGACTTCTTTTTCATTATCGTACAGAGCGATACAAGAGCTCGATTTTGAAGTTGCTTATTTTAAAGATGAAGGATTAATAAATACTGAACTGTATCAGTCTGCTCCTTTTGAGGTAATAATGGATACAAATGTTGCACAGGCAGTTGGACTGAGATTTAATGTAACATTTCTAAATAATAATGAATACTCCATTGAAGCAGAAGGTGAATTAATAAAGAAATATAATTTCTCAACAACCAAGTATGATGGTTCGGGGATTGAAGATGTAAAATGGAAGAAATCCTATCGTTTTGGAGAGGTCATTGAAACTGATCTTGGAACTTTTAAATTAATTCTAACTGATAAGTTTGATCCTGAAAATGACATAGATGCCAATTTCTACTTTAAATTTAATGATTACATTAGTTTAACAAAATCTTTTAGAGGATTTGAAATAGAGCCCATTAATCGAGAGGCTTCCATCCTTCAGATAAAGCTAAAATTGAACAATACCAGGAAGGCGGTTAACTTCCTAAATATGTTAACAACAGTTTACCTACAACGTAGTTTAGATAAGAAAAATCAGATAGCATCAAACACAATTCAGTTTATTGATAACCAACTTGACGTTATTGCTGATACGCTTGTTGCTGCTGAAAATGACCTTCAAACATTCCAGTCTGCAAACGAGGTTATGGACATGAGCTTTCAGGCTCAACAGGTGTTTACATATATTGAAGATCTTCAAAAGCAAAAAGCAGAACTTCAGGTGAAGTCAAAATATTATGCCAATCTTCAGAACTACATCAAAAAGAATTCAGAAAAAATCGATCAGCTAGTAGCACCTTCCGCAATGGGTATTGAAGATCCTGTGCTAAATGCTTTGGTAGCACAGCTAATTGAGCTGTATCGCGAAAAATCAGAAATTCTGCTTTATTCAACGGAAAAGAACCCTTCAATAATTAGTATTAATACTCAAATTAGGAGTACCCAAAATGCTATTCTTGGTAACATTGGAAATATTATTGAAAACTCCAATGAAATGTTGACAGATGTAAATATTAGAATAAATAGAGTTGTTGAAAAAGCAAGTTATTTACCAGTTACTCAGCGTGAATTAATAAATTTCCAACGACAGTTTGATATTGCAAATAATATTTACACCTACCTTCTTGAAAAGCGATCGGAAGCTCAAATTACAAAGGCATCTAATTTACCGGATAATGAGGTTATTGATATTGCCAGAGATGATCTTGGCGATGCTCCGGTTTTCCCAAAGAAATCATTAAACTTTATGATTGCCCTAATACTGGGTTTAGTTTTCCCAGTTGTGTATATATTAGG
>CALCGQ010000070.1 GCA_937901015.1 uncultured Bacteroidota bacterium
CTATCCGAAGATGCTGCTGTTGCAAACGATTTTAGACTCTCAATATTGGAGGTTTGTGGTACTGCATTTGAGCATGGACAAAAGAATAGTAATCCAATTACAATTAAGAATATGAGTTTTTTTTGTTTAAGGTTATTTACCAGACTAATAACTGATATAAAACAGTAATTGAAATTACGCAACATTGATTATTTTAAATGGGAGATTACTATTTGAGATAAAAAGTTTAAAAATAAATAAAATTATTGATGTTGTATAATAATAATACTCTATTTAGTTTCAGTTTAATTAAACCAGGTTGAATACATAATAATTGAATTTTAAGACAGATCTAGTAAGCTCGGTTATTTAAGTTCATTAATAGCTTTCTCAAGTTATTAATTTGACATTAAAGAATCACTTTTATAAGTGATATATTCATAAAAAAAGCCTTAATTATTGGTAATCATCGATTCTTGAAAAGTTCAGTAATCTTTAGTATTAATTCTTCTGAATTTATTGGTTTGGAAATATAATCATCACAACCGGCTGCAATTGCTTTTTCCCTGTCACCACTAAGGGCATATGCTGTTTGAGCAATAATTATAACATCTTTGTTAAACTTACGTATTTGCTTTGTGGCTTCATAACCGTTCATTTCGGGTAACTGAATATCCATTAGCACCAGATCAATATCAGGGTTTTGCATACAAATCTCCACTGCTTCAGATCCGGTAGCTGCATTGAGGATTTCTTTTCCAATTTTTTTAACAGCGATCAAAATTAGTTCTAGAGATGTTTCATCGTCTTCAACTATTAGCATTTTCAACTTGATAATTGAAGCTGTTTGGTTGGATGACAAAATTTCCTTTTTGGCAATGGTTTCTACTTTTGTTTGGGTCTTGTACGGGAGAGTAAAATAAAAAGCACTGCCTTTACCCTCTTCGCTTTCTATCCATATTTCCCCTCCCAGGATTTCGATGTAAGCCTTAGAAATAGACAATCCTAATCCAGCTCCTTGATAAGCATTCTTGTCAGCAATATCGGCTTGAATAAATCTTTCAAATATGGCTTCTTGTCTATCCTTTGGGACACCTATACCGGTATCTTTCACATAAAATTCCAGGAAATTATCCTTTTTGTTATAACCTATTTCTATGGAACCATGGTCGGTGTATTTGATGGCATTTTTTACAAGATTTGTCAATATTGCATAAATCTTCTCACGGTCGGTTTTTATAAATGCTTCATTAGATGGTAAAGGATTCCTGTAGGTAAATTGTATTTTTTTGTCTTCTACCTCGGGTTTGAAAAAAGTATATATAAATTCTATTTGCTCGTTAATATTGGATTCCTGTTTATGGAATTCCATTTGTCCTGATTCAATTTTAGAGATACTAACGATATCATTAATGATATTGAGCATTCGAGCTCCTCCTTTTTCAATGATACTAATATACTTCTGCTGTTGTTCGCCAGTAAGATCAGGTTTCTTTAATAAATCGGCAAAACCCAGAATACCATTCATAGGAGTTCTAATCTCATGACTCATATTAGCAAGAAAGGCAGATTTCAATCGATCACTTTCTTCAGCTTTTTCTTTTGAGATTTTAAGATCTATCTCCATTTTCTTTCGTTCGCTAATATCTACTTCGATACCATCCCAACAAACAAAACCGTTAATAATTCTTGGTTTTGAGACATAATAAGACCATCTGATGCTTCCATCTGGATTAATTGCTCGAGCTTCAACATTAAATACCGACATGTTTTTTAAAGCAATCTTTTCTTCTGCCACTAATAAATCAATGTCATCAGGGTGAATCTTACCATAAATTAGGTCGGAATTTTCCATGGCTTCTTTTGCAGTACACCCGTATAGCTTTAAAACTGTATCACTTACGTAATTAAACTTTCTTTTGTTTTCATCAAGCATTACCACTTGATAAATCATTCCATTAACAAAATTATTTGCTATTAATTTCAATTGTTGTTCGCTCTCTTCAGCTTTTTCTTTTGCTTTAATTATTTCTAATTCAGCTTTCTTTTGTTCGGTAATATCCCTAAACTCAACTGTTCTTACCATTTTACCCTTATACGGGACATTTCTTGCTTCTAAACGCATTGGAAATTCATCGCCATTTTTTTTTACCCCAATAGCTTCATATGGTTTTTCATATCCTTTTGAAATATTGTTCTTCACTAATTCCATTGATTGTTCAGCAATCAATAGTAAACCATTCATTCCAATAAGTTCATCCAGTTCATATCCAGTCATTTCAGATAACCCATAATTACATTCCAGAATAATACCTTTATCATGAATGGCAATCCCACCAAAAGATGCGTTATGTAAGGCTTTAAATCGTGCTTCACTTTCTTCAATAATTTGTTTGGCTGCAATGAGTTCTTTCTCAAATTGCTTTCGCTTAGAGATATCTCTCATGCTACC
>CALCGQ010000071.1 GCA_937901015.1 uncultured Bacteroidota bacterium
AGTTTCAATTTCTTCTGTTCTAAAAACCCTGCTAAGTTGACTGGTCTGTATCATGGTTGTCCTTTTTTACTATTACTTAAAGATTAATTTCTCTTTGTTTCCAAAGTTGTCATAGGAGGAGATTACAACCTTCTCACCGGGCTGAAGTCCTTCACTAATTTCATAATCATTTGTGTTTTGACGATTTATGCGAATCGATCTTTTATATGCATGGGTTTCATCTTCACTAAGTACATAGATCCAACTACCTCCTGTTTCCTGAAAGAAACTTCCTCTCTTAACTATTATAGCATCAGTTTCTCCGCTAAAAGTTAATCTAACCTGAACTGTTTGACCTCTTTTAATACCCGGTGGTTCAATATTATCATTAAAGAACATATCTATCTTAAAGGAACCATTGGATACATCTGTGTAGATTTTGTCTACATATAAGCCATAAACCTTTCCCGCATAATTAAACTCTGCCTCTTGGCCGTTAAATACTCTGGTAACATATCTTTCATCTATTCTGGCTTCCAGACGATAACCGTTGAGAAGATCAATTTGTCCGAGGTGCTCACCAACTGATTTAGTTTGGCCGATTTCCAAATTAAATGATGATAGTTTGCCCTCTGCTGGAGACTTAACATAGGCGTTGTCAATATTTTTTCTGAGAAGTTTCATGTTCTCTTGCATTCTTTTTAAGGAAGACTCAATATCTCTCTTTTGAGCTTCTCTTGATACTGAATCAAGTTTTTGTAGCTCGAGAGAAATCCTTAGTTGTTTTAAAGTGTATTCAAATTCACGCTCGGCATCTTCAAACTCCTTGTCTGCTATCACCTTCTTATCATACAAAGAAACTTTACGTTCAAAATCTCTTTCAGTTCTATCAATCTCATATTGAAGTTGTACAATCTCTTTTTGACGGAGATATTTATTTTGTTCAAGGGATAACTTAGTGTTTTGAAGATTATTCATCTCTGCTAACATTCTGGTTTCTTGCTCCATATAGCTAAGCTCCATGGCAGTGTTCAGAAGTTTAAGTAATGTATCGCCTTTCTTAACCATATCGCCATCTTCAGCATAAATGGCTTCCACAACTCCACCCTGTATGGCATCTATATAAAAGGTGGTTTTTGGGAATACAATTCCATCAATTGGAATAAACTCTTGAAATTGATCTTGTTTAACAGTTGCAATCGTAAGCTGGTTTCGATCTACATATAATCTTGATGATTTATCTCTTAGAAAAATCAGGTAAATAACTAAAAATAGTAGACTAACAATTGCTGCAATGGTTATCAGTTTCTTAGTGGTCCACTTTTTCTTTTCAATAACTCTATCCATACTGTTGAAATTTGGTTACACCTACTGACCTAATATTGTGCCATTGATAGTTATGGTCTGTAAATATGACTGTTACAAAAATGCTTTGTTAAGATTTGTTAAATACTGTTCATGAGTGAACACTTTTTTGTACAATTCTGAACATGGTGTTTATATGTGAACAATAAATATTAATAGACGAATATAGCTCTTAAGACTACCAAGTAACAATATTTGGTAATTTAGCTATGAAGAAAAATATAAGTTTGATTTAATAGTTGATAGAGAATGAATGAATTGCTAACTTTTAGTATTACTGTTTTTACAGGATTTTTTGCGATAATGAATCCCATCGCCAATACGCCTATTTTTCTTGGATTAACCGAGGGCTATGATAGTCGCACCAAGAAAAGTATTGCAAAAAAAGCAACATTAACTGCGTTTATAATTGTGGCTTCTTTTACCATACTAGGGAAGTACATTTTTGATATTTTTGGAATAACCATACCTGCATTTAAGATTACGGGTGGTATACTGATATTCTTTGTCGGTTTTGAAATGCTTATGACTGTAAAATCAAAAGTTCATAGTCTGGGTGAGAAAAGCCCCGATGAGGGAATAGCAATATCTCCATTGGCCATACCAATAATTGCGGGACCTGGAACCATAGTTACTGCAATGAATAATGTGAATAATACTGATTTTATTCATGTTGGAATTGTAATTGGCATATTTGCATTAATGATTTACTTGACATATTTGGCTTTTTCAAAGAGTGATTTTATAGTTAAAAAAATTGGAGACAATATCATTAAAGTTATTGGTAAATTAATGGGGCTAATACTAGCCATAATAGGAACTGATATGATAATTGATGGTATTAAAATAGCTTTTGATTTATCGACTAAGTAACCACTTATCTCAATTATACCTTACCTAATTGTCAGATAATAAGCTGATAACCTTGACAATTATTCCTTGTCCATTTATAACATTAGTTTAACAAAGATTAATAGATGAGAAACTCTTATAGTGCTAATTTAGCCGATTAATTTTTTATGAAAATGAAGATAGGAATAATTATAATTTCAATAATAATATTGTTAGTTGTTTTAATCAGACTTTACATTGGTTACCATCCTGTTTTTGGGGGTAAACCTGTTGGTGTTGGGTTAGATAGGGTTATCAATTCTCCAAATTATAAAGATGGTTCATTTCAGAATACTGAGCCTACTGTGGTTATGGCTGAAGGTGGGTCAATGATGACTACCATGTGGGAATGGATCGTAGGTCCTGAAAATGGAAAACCTGATAGTATCGTTACTCAGGAATTCGATAAGGTGGAGTTTCTGAAGGATGCTGATAGCTCTTTTAAGGTTACATGGTTTGGTCATTCAAGTGTGTTACTGAATGTTGAAAATAAGATCATACTTATTGATCCGGTTTTTAGTAAATATGCATCACCAGTTCCTTTCACCAATGGTAGTTTCAATTTTACTGTTGATTATTCAGCTGATAATATGCCTGATATTGATGTGCTTTTAATTTCACATGATCATTATGATCATTTGGATATGAATACAATTAAGGAAATAGATCATAAAGTAGCATCATATTATGTTCCTTTAGGTGTTGAAGCACATTTAATCAAATGGGGAGTTGATAAAAATAAAATCACTATTGCTGATTGGTGGGATGAGTTTATTATTAGCGATAATTTAACCCTTGCATCTACTCCTGCACGACATTTTTCAGGTAGAGGTACTGTTCGCAATACAACTTTATGGTGTTCATGGGTAATTAAAAGTTCAGGAGGTAATGTCTATTTTGGTGCAGATTCAGGTTATGGAAAGCATTTTAAGAAAATTGGAGATAAATATGGTCCGTTTAAATTAACTATGATTGAATGTGGGCAGTATAATAAGAACTGGCCAAATATCCATGCAATGCCCGAACAATCGGTACAGGCACACATTGATGTTCAAGGGCAGAAGATGATGGCGATCCATTGGAGTAAATTTCAACTTGCTCTTCACTCATGGACCGATCCAATCGAACGAGCAAGGGCAGAGGCTGCGGTAAAGGAAGTTGATCTGATTGAACCTATTATTGGTGATGTTTTCGAGATTGATTATTAGTCTAAATCTTTCCAGGTAATAATGTCAATATATACAGTATCTGCAAAACCACAGAATAACACCCTATTTTCGATATCATCAAAGTTGTTATCAGTTTCAACTGTTCTCCAATCTCCACGGGTTATTTTGTAACTAAATAAATCTGAGGGGATAGGTATTGTAATTGCTGGTTTACCACCTGCAATATCACTGAATATTAGATTTTTATCACCAGGATTCCATCCGTTAAACTCAGGGGCAAGATATATTGCTTCTTCAATTGGAGTATTTTCAGGTAATTTGTTGATTACTATGGTAACCGATTTTGAATTAACCCGTGGTTTATCTTTCCAGTTACTAACTTTTAACTTGACGGTATCCATCTTCTTATAACGGAAGATAAAGTTTGGAATGTCATTGCCAAATTCACCAATTTGTGCAGATTCCCATGTTCCTCTGGTAACTTTGCACTCCAATTCACCTCTTTTTCTTGGAATATTCACATAGTACTGACCCTCATCATTAATCCGAAACTTATCACGTAGTTTACCTGGATCCCAGCCATTAAAATTGCCAGTTAGATAGAAACGTGAATTTTCAGGTGTTGTAATGGGAATCTCTTCAAGTATTACCGTTATTTCATTATCATATTTAGAAAAGAGATCTTTCCATCCTTTGATTTCAATGTAAACTGTGTCTACATCTGCTAAATTGATACTTCTATTATCAATATCATAACCCAGAAAGTCAACTTCTACGGCCGACCATTCTCCGCGAGTGATCTTATATTCAAAATTCATATTCCTTCGCGGAATAGGGTAGAACCACTGTCCATTTTTATTCATTTCAAATTGATAATTCTTATCACCTGCTGACCAAGAATTAAGGTTGCAGGCAAGAAAGAATCCATCCTCTATGTATGTATTAAGAGGTAGTTTTTCGATAATTAAAACAACTCTATTCGAATTTGATTCAGGGATATCAGCCCAGCCCTCAATATCGATACTAATGGTATCCACAGTCCCAAAAGTTAAACTTCTGCTTGGAATCTCATTGCCGTACTGATCTGACTCAGACTTCGCTATATCACCCCTAGTTATTTTGTAATCGATGTGTGTTATACCATGCGGGCGATCAATAGTTAGCAGCAAATCTCCATTTTCTGATTGTTCAAAAATAGAGGCATCGTCGGGTATCCATGAGTTTAAGTTACCAGCCAAAGCAATAATATCTTCTTCTGGAGTGTTTTCTGGAATATTCTCAATTTTTATTGTAAGCTTGGGACAATTAACAGGATCAAGTCCACTCCAACTTTCGATACTGCAAATAACTGTGTCTTCAAGAGCAACCTCAAACGATCTGTCGTCCATTTCCTCACCACAAATACCTTTTTC
>CALCGQ010000072.1 GCA_937901015.1 uncultured Bacteroidota bacterium
TATTTTAATTATCTAATACGAATAACAAAGCGAACAGATAACCCTGCCAGAAAAATAGTAAGTGTTAAAACACCTGCGAAATTACCTGTCTATTTTAAGGAAGATCAGTTAAACTCCTTATTTGATAATGTGGATAATCAGAATGACTTTGTGAGTTTAAGGGATATGATTGTTATTGAGCTGTTGTATTCAACCGGCATCCGTAGGAGCGAATTAATCAATTTAACAGATAATTCCATTGATATGTCAGGTAATACATTAAAAGTACTTGGTAAACGAAATAAGGAGCGAATTATCCCGTTATCAGATAAACTGATAACAAATATTAAACAATATATAATAGAAAAAGAAAAACTCTGGGGTAGCAAGTGTGTTAGCCTAATAGTAACGGATAAAGGAGCAAAAGCATATCCTAATTTGATATATCGAATTATTAATAGGAAAATGTCAGCTTTTACCGGATCTATTAAGAGTCCACATATATTACGTCATTCTTTTGCTACTCATATGTTAAATAATGGTGCGGATCTTAATTCCATAAAGGAAATTCTAGGTCATGCTAATTTAACAGCAACACAAATTTACACACATAACACTATCGAAAAGTTAAAAAAAGTATATAGCGAAGCCCATCCAAGGGCAAAAATTAAATAAAGGAGGTAAATATGAAAGTAAGTATTAAATCAGTTCACTTCAAAGCTGACTCCAGATTAGAGCAGTTTATAGAAAAAAAAGTTGGAAAACTAGCAGGATTGTATGAAGGTGTTATCGGATCCGAAATTACTCTAAAGGTAGATAAGTCCGAATCAAAAGCCAATAAAATCGCTGAACTTAGGTTGCAAATACCTGGTTATGATCTATATGCGAAGAAACAGAGTGATACATTCGAGGAAGCTACTGATACTGCAGTTGATGCTCTTAAGAAGCAGTTAGAGAGGCATAAAGGGAAATTTAAAAAATAATTGAGTTTTTTTCATAAATTCTTTGGTTATTAATTCTAAAGTATATATTTTTGCAGACCTTTTTAAAACAGGGGTCTGCAATTTTTTTGTAGGCAGCGTTCAAAGAGTGTTGAGGGATCAGAAAATCGATTAAAAAAACACTTGACAAATAGGTAGAAATTGCCAGCATAGCTCAGTTGGTCAGAGCAGCTGATTTGTAATCAGCAGGCCGTGGGTTCGAATCCCTCTGCTGGCTCAGTTCTTATAAATAATGATTACCCGGGGAGATACCGAAGCGGTCAAACGGGGCAGACTGTAAATCTGTTGGCTCAGCCTTCGGAGGTTCGAATCCTCCTCTCCCCACAACTCTGAGTTCTGAGTTTTGAGTTCTGGGTTCTGGGTTATGGGTTTTGAGTTTATTAACTCTGAACTCTGAACTCAAAACCCAGAACCCGTAAACTCTTAAACTCTAACTGAACAAGCGGGAATAGCTCATTTGGTAGAGCGATAGCCTTCCAAGCTATAGGTGGCCGGTTCGAGCCCGGTTTCCCGCTCATGTTTTGCCGGGGTAGCTCAGGGGTAGAGCGCTTCCTTGGTAAGGAAGAGGTCACGAGTTCAATTCTCGTCCTCGGCTCAAGAAGATTAATATAGAAAAGAATCACTTTTAATTTAAATAAGTTTTAGATATGGCTAAAGAAAAATTCGACCGTTCCAAACCACACGTTAATATTGGAACTATTGGACACGTTGACCACGGAAAGACTACTTTGACTGCTGCTATCACGCTTTCATTACAGGACGCTGGTTTGGCAGAATTTGCATCTTTTGACTCCATCGACAATGCTCCAGAAGAAAGAGAAAGAGGTATTACAATTAATACTGCACACGTTGAGTACTCAACAGAAAATCGTCATTACGCTCACGTTGACTGTCCTGGTCACGCCGATTACGTAAAGAACATGGTTACTGGTGCTGCTCAAATGGACGGTGCTATCCTTGTAGTTGCTGCAACAGATGGTCCTATGCCACAAACACGTGAGCATATCCTACTTGCACGTCAGGTTGGTGTACCACGTTTGGTTGTTTTTATGAACAAAGTAGACATGGTAGACGATGAGGAATTATTAGAGCTTGTTGATATGGAAATAAGAGAACTTCTTAGCTTCTATAAATTCGACGGTGATAATACTCCTGTTATTATGGGTTCAGCTCTTGGTGCTCTTAACCAAGAAGAAAAATGGGTAGAAAAAGTTAAAGAACTTATGGCTGCTTGTGATGAGTGGATCCCATTACCAACTCGTGACCAAGATAAACCATTCCTAATGCCTGTTGAGGATGTATTCTCAATTACAGGTCGTGGAACTGTTGCTACAGGTAGAATTGAAACTGGTGTTATTAACACAGGTGATCCAGTAGACATCATTGGTATGGGTGCTGAAAAACTTAAATCAGTTGTAACTGGTGTTGAGATGTTCAGAAAAATTCTTGACAGAGGTGAAGCAGGTGATAACGCTGGTCTACTATTAAGAGGTATTGATAAAAAGGAAATCACTAGAGGTATGGTTATTGCTAAACCTGGTAGTGTTAATCCTCATGCTCATTTTAAAGCAGAGGTTTATATCCTTAAAAAAGAAGAAGGTGGTCGTCACACACCATTCCATAACAGATATCGTCCACAATTTTACTTCAGAACAACTGATGTAACAGGTGAGATTTTCTTACCAGACGGTGTTGAGATGGTAATGCCAGGAGATAACTTAACTGTTGAAGTTAAACTTATCGCTGAGATTGCTATGCACAAAGGTTTACGTTTTGCGATTCGTGAAGGTGGCCGTACTGTTGGAGCTGGTCAGGTAACTGAACTTCTTTAATATAAGAATTAAATATGATATTCAAAAGGTATTAGCTTATGCTCTTACCTTTTGAATATTTTTACATAAACACGGGTGTAGCTCAATTGGTAGAGTGGCGGTCTCCAAAACCGTAGGTTGTGGGTTCGACTCCTACCACCCGTGCAAAAAATAACTACCGCAATGGCAAAATTAGGTATTTTCAATTATTTTAAAGTCGTCTATGACGAATGGATGCACAAAGTGTCCTGGCCAAGTTGGAGTGAGCTGCAGAACAGCGCAATTGTAGTGTCCGTCGCTTCCCTTATAATCGCATTAGTCGTTTATTTGATGGATATTTCATTTTCAAGTATACTTGAAAGGTTTTACGGATTATTTTAATCTGTAATATCGGTACTGTTCACACATATATATAATTATTAACTGTTTTAACTAATCTCAACCAAACCTGTATAATGAGCGAACAATCAGGAAAGAAATGGTACGTTGTTAGGGCAATAAGTGGTAAAGAGAAGAAGGTAAAGGAATATCTTGAAAGTGAGATTAATCGTCTTAACCTCCAGGATTTTATTTCTCAGATTCTCATTCCCACCGAAAAGGTCTTTCAAATCCGTAAAGGGAAAAAAATCAGCAAAGAGCGAAATTATTTTCCCGGCTATGTACTGGTTGAAGCTGAATTGACTGGAGAAATACCCCATATTATTAAAAACGTTCCCGATGTACTTAATTTTTTAGGTACCAAAGGAAGTCCGGAGCCCATCCGCGAATCAGAAGTGAAGAGGATACTTGGTAAAGTAGATGAACTCGCAGAAATGGGTGAAGAAGTTAACATTCCATTTATCGTTGGCGAATCAGTCACCGTAATCGATGGACCGTTTAACAGCTTCAGCGGAATAATAGAGGATATCAACCATGAGAAGAAAAAACTTAAGGTAATGGTGAAAATTTTCGGAAGAAAAACACCTCTTGAGTTAGGCTTTATGCAGGTAGAGAAAGAATAGTTTAAACGAAGTTCTAATATTTTAAGCCTAAATTTAAAATGGCAAAAGAAATTAGTGGATTAATCAAGTTACAAATTAAAGGAGGAAGTGCAAACCCTTCACCTCCCGTAGGACCTGCTTTAGGTGCGAAAGGTGTAAACATAATGGAGTTTTGTAAGCAGTTTAATGCTCGTACTCAGGAACAAGCCGGTAAGGTTATTCCTGTGATCATTACTGTTTTCAAAGATAAGTCCTTTGAGTTTATCATCAAAACACCTCCAGTTGCTGTTCAGATTATGGAAGCCGTTAAGTTAAAAAAAGGCTCTTCAGAACCGAATCGCGACAAGGTCGGAACCATTACCTGGGATCAAATCAGGGATATTGCTGAGGGAAAAATGAAAGACTTAAATGCTTTCACAGTAGAATCAGCAATGAAGATGGTAGCCGGTACAGCAAGATCAATGGGTGTGAAAGTTAAAGGAAACTTCCCTTCTTAAATTTAGTTAGCAATAAATAGTTAACGGAGAAGAATATGGCAAAAATGACTAAAAAACACAAAGAAGCTTTAGCCAAGTTCGAAAGCAATCGAGAGTACTCCTTAAACGAAGCTATTGAAATTGTGAAGAATATTTCTTACACAAAATTTGATGCTTCTGTTGACCTCAGTGTGCGACTAAATGTAGATCCTAGAAAAGCTAACCAAATGGTTAGAGGTTCAGTTACCCTACCTCACGGTACAGGTAAAGTTATTAGGGTCCTCGTTTTATGTTCACCTGATAAGGAGGAAGAAGCTAAAGCTGCAGGAGCTGATCATGTTGGATTGGACGATTACGTTCAGAAAATCAAAGATGGTTGGACAGATGTCGACGTTGTAATAACCATGCCGAGTGTAATGGCAAAGGTTGGCGCATTAGGAAGGATTTTGGGACCAAGAGGCTTGATGCCTAACCCAAAAACTGGTACAGTAACAATGGAAGTGGGTAAAGCAGTTACGGCTGCTAAAGCTGGTAAAATTGATTTCAAAGTTGATAAATATGGTATTATACATTCAAGTGTTGGAAAAGTAAGTTTCGATCAAGAGAAACTACAAGAAAACGCAATTGAGTTGTTAAGTACTATTTATAAACTGAAACCATCATCTGCAAAAGGTGCTTACGTAAAAAGTATAAACCTTAGTAGTACCATGAGCCCAGGACTAACAATCGATGAAAAGTCGGCTATTCTGTAGTTAAAAGAATTATTTCATATGAGAAAAAAAGATAAGAAAATACTCATTGACTCTTTAACACAACAGTTAGAGGAAAATAATAATTTCTATATAACTGACATTGCTTCCTTAAATGCTGAAGATACTAGTAATTTAAGGAGAGTGAGTTTCAAAAATGGAATTCAAGTTGTGATGGTGAAAAACACCCTCCTACGAAAAGCAATGGATAATGTGGATAAGGACTTTAGTGAGTTATATCCAACACTTGTAGGAAACACTGCTATTATGTTTAGCGAAGCAGGTAATGCTCCAGCTAAAATGATAAAAGAATTTAGGAAGAAGAAAGATAAACCTATCGTAAAAAGTGCCTTCATTGAAGAAACTGCTTACATCGGTGATGAAAACCTCGACTTCCTTGTTTCCATTAAATCTAAAGATGAATTAATTGCTGATATCGTAGCATTGCTACAATCACCAGTGAAAAATGTTATTTCATCTCTTCAATCTGGTGGTAATACACTTACCGGAATACTAAAAACCTTATCTGAAAAAGAGGGTTAAGTAGAATAAAAAAAAATAGTAATTAACAAATCTAAAAGCGATAAAAAATGGCAGATTTAAAAGCATTTGCGGAACAATTGGTAAACTTGACTGTAAAAGAAGTTAACGAATTAGCTGACATATTAAAAGAAGAGTATGGCATCGAGCCTGCTGCTGCAGCTGTTGCTGTTGCAGGACCTGCTGCCGGTGGTGAAGAAGTGAAAGAAGAACAATCAGAATTTGATGTTATTCTATTAGCTCCTGGTCAATCAAAATTAGCTGTTGTAAAACTTGTAAAAGAACTTACAAGTCTTGGACTTAAAGAAGCTAAAGAATTAGTTGACTCACATCCAAAGGCAATCAAAGAAGGCGTAAGCAAAGACGAAGCAGAAGCACTAAAAGCATCTCTAGAAGAAGCTGGTGCGGAAGTAGAGGTGAAGTAATCACCCTTACTTAAATTATAGTAGACCTCTACCTCATTTTTGGGGTAGAGGTTTGCCTATATGTTCTTTAACATCATTACTTTATTTACTTGGTTGATAATCAAACCATTGTTAAACTAAAAAAACTTATAAGTCTTGACTGAAATTAAAACCGGAAGAGTAAACTTCGCCTCCACGAAGAATCAATTAGTTTATCCTGATTTCCTTGATGTTCAGTTGAAATCGTTTCAGGACTTTTTCCAATTGGAAACTAATCCAGAGAATCGTAAGAATGAAGGACTGTTTAGGGTGTTTTCTGAAAACTTCCCAATAACAGACGCCAGAAATAACTTCGTTCTGGAATTTTTGGATTATTATGTTGATCCTCCTCGTTATACAATGGAGGAAACAATCGAACGCGGTCTTACCTACAGCGTTCCCCTTAAAGCAAAATTAAAATTATATTGTACGGATCCCGATCATGAGGATTTTGAAACCATTGTGCAGGATGTATATCTTGGCATGATTCCTTACATGACACCTAAAGGTACTTTCATTGTGAATGGTGCTGAACGTGTAGTTGTAAGTCAGCTTCATAGATCTCCTGGTGTATTCTTCGGACAACACCGCCATGCAAATGGTACGCAGCTGTATTCAGCTCGTATTATTCCTTTTAAAGGATCATGGATGGAGTTCAGTACTGATATAAATAATATCATGTATGCATACATCGACAGGAAGAAAAAAATGCCTGTTACTACATTGTTGCGTGCAATCGGTTATGAAACCGATAGAGATATTCTAGAGATATTTAATCTCGCTGAAGAAATTAAAGTAAGTAAAGCCGGACTTAAAAGAGTTCTCGGCCGTAAACTTGCCGCAAGGGTTGTTAGATCATGGTTTGAAGATTTCGTAGATGAGGATACCGGTGAGGTTGTAACCATCGAACGTAATGATGTGATCATCGAACGTGAAACTGTTCTTGAATCTGATCATATTGAAAAAATTGTTGATGCTGGTGTTAAAACCATCCTTCTTCATAGAGATGATCAATCACTTGCTGATTATTCAATTATCTTTAACAGTCTCCAGAAAGATACCACAAACTCCGGTAAGGAAGCTGTTGAATATATTTATTTCCAACTTCGAAATGCACTTCCTCCTGATGAAGAAACAGCTAGAGGAATCTTTGATAAATTATTCTTCTCCGATAAGAGATATGACTTAGGTGAAGTAGGACGTTTCAGAATTAATAAAAAATTAAACCTGAATACTTCTTACGATACTAAAGTACTTACCAAAGAAGATATTATTCTGATTATTAAATATCTTATCAAACTTGTTAATAACAAGACTATTGTTGATGATATTGATCACCTTAGTAACCGTAGAGTTCGTACAGTAGGTGAGCAGTTAAGTAATCAGTTTGGTGTTGGTTTAGCTCGTATGGCTCGTACAATTCGTGAGCGTATGAACGTAAGAGATAATGAGGTGTTTACTCCTACTGATCTTATCAATGCTAAAACCCTTTCATCTGTAATTAATTCATTCTTCGGTACCAACCAGCTGAGTCAGTTTATGGATCAAACAAATCCATTGAGTGAAATTACTCACAAACGTAGAATTTCTGCGTTGGGACCAGGTGGTTTATCCAGAGAAAGAGCCGGTTTTGAGGTACGTGATGTTCACTACACTCACTACGGTCGTTTATGTACCATCGAAACACCTGAGGGTCCAAATATTGGTCTTATTTCATCACTTTGTGTTTATGCTAAGATCAATAACCTTGGATTTATTGAAACTCCTTACCGTGCCGTTGAAGAAGGTAGAATTAACTATAAAGTTGAACCAATTTACCTAAGTGCTGAGGAAGAAGAGAATAAAATTATTGCTCAGGCAAGTACCGTTGTTGATGATGATGGTAAATTTGTTAATCCTAAAGTAAAAGTACGTTATCAAGCAGATTATCCAATTACTCCACGTGAGGAAGTTGGTCTTATTGATATTGCACCTAACCAGATTGCATCAATCGCTGCATCGCTTATTCCTTTCTTGGAGCATGATGATGCTAACCGTGCTTTGATGGGATCTAATATGATGCGCCAGGCAGTGCCATTGCTTAATGCAGAAGCACCACTTGTAGGTACAGGTATTGAAGGTAATGTTGCTCGTGATTCACGTGTACTAATTAATGCTGAAGGTGATGGCGTTGTTGAATACGTTGATGCTGATAGTATCAGAATTAATTACAAACGTGACGAAAATGAGAAACTAGTTAGTTTCGCTGACGATGAAAAGACTTATAATCTCATAAAATTCCAGAGAACAAATCAAAATACTTCCATTAACCTACGTCCAATCGTTCGTAAAGGCGATAAAGTTCAAAAAGGACAGGTGCTTTGTGAAGGTTATGCTACTCAAAATGGTGAACTTGCCCTAGGACGTAACCTTATGGTTGCTTTCATGCCTTGGAAAGGTTATAACTTTGAGGATGCTATTGTTATCTCTGAAAAGATTGTAAAAGAAGATATATTTACTTCAGTTCATATTGAAGAATTTTCACTTGAAGTTCGTGATACCAAACGTGGTATTGAGGAACTTACAAATGATATTCCAAACGTAAGTGCTGAAGCTACTAAAGATCTTGATGAAACAGGTCTTATTAGAATAGGTGCTGAAGTTTCAGAAGGTGATATTCTTATTGGAAAAATTACTCCTAAGGGAGAAAGTGATCCTACACCTGAAGAAAAACTTCTAAGAGCTATTTTTGGTGATAAAGCTGGTGATGTTAAAAATGCATCGCTAAAAGCGCCACCATCAATGAAAGGTGTTGTTATTGGAAGTAACCTGTTTAAAAGAGCACTTAGAGATAAGACTGCTAAAACACAGGAAAAAGATATTATCGCTGCACTTACTTCAGAATACGATATCCTTTTTGCTGAATTAAAAGCAAAACTAATTGAGAAATTGGCAGTACTTGTGAGTAACCGTACTTCACAGGGAGTTAAAAATAACTTCGGTGATATAGTGGTTCCTCCTAAGACTAAGTTTACTCAAAAAATGCTTTTGGGACTTGATTATATTAACATCAATACTGATAAATGGACTACTGACAAGGAGAAAAATGACCTTATCAAAATCCTTATCAACAACTACAATATCAAGTACAAAGAATATCTTGGTGTATTTAACCGTAAGAAATTTGTTGCATCTGTTGGAGATGAACTTCCAAATGGTATTGTGCAAATGGCTAAGGTTTACATCGCTAAGAAACGTAAACTAAAAGTAGGTGATAAGATGGCTGGACGTCACGGTAACAAAGGTATTGTTGCTCGTATCGTTCGTGAAGAGGATATGCCGTTCCTAGAGGATGGAACTCCTGTTGACATCGTACTTAACCCACTTGGTGTACCTTCTCGTATGAACTTAGGACAGATTTATGAAACTGTACTAGGTTGGGCAGGTAAAAAACTTGGTAAAACCTTTGCAACTCCTATTTTCGATGGAGCTTCACTCGGTCAGATTAATCAGTATCTAAGTGATGCCGGATTACCTGAAAACGGAACTACATATCTTTATGATGGTGGTACCGGCGAGCGTTTCGACCAGCCTGCAACAGTAGGTTATATCTATATGCTGAAACTTCACCACATGGTTGATGATAAGATGCATTCTAGATCAATCGGACCTTATTCACTTATTACACAGCAGCCTCTTGGTGGTAAAGCACAATTTGGTGGTCAGCGTTTTGGTGAGATGGAGGTTTGGGCACTCGAAGCATTTGGTGCTGCAAATATCCTACAGGAGATTCTAACAGTTAAGTCGGATGACGTTGCAGGTAGGGCTAAAGCATATGAAACCATCGTTAAAGGTGAAGCTATGCCAACCCCAAGTGTGCCAGAATCGTTCAACGTACTTGTACATGAACTAAGAGGATTAGGACTTGAATTAAGTTTCGACTAAACCGTTTTCTTTTTTATTGATAATAGTTAACTAGAGATATATGGCTTTCAGAATAGACAGCAAAATACCAGGTAGTTTTAATAAAATTACAATCAGCCTTGCCTCTCCTGAATCGATCCTTGATCGATCACATGGCGAAGTTCTTAAACCTGAGACTATCAACTATCGTACTTACAAACCTGAACGTGATGGTTTGTTCTGCGAAAGGATTTTTGGTCCGGTTAAGGATTACGAGTGCCACTGTGGTAAATACAAGCGAATCAGATATAAAGGTATTGTTTGTGACCGATGTGGTGTTGAAGTAACCGAGAAAAAGGTACGTCGTGAGCGCATGGGACACATTCAACTTGTGGTACCTGTAGTTCATATCTGGTTCTTCCGTTCTTTACCAAACAAAATTGGTGCTATGCTTGGTCTTCAAACCAAGAAACTGGAAATGATTATTTATTACGAGCGTTATGCCGTAATTCAACCAGGTATTAAAGAAGCAGATGGTATTAATTATCTTGATTTCCTTACAGAAGAGGAGTATTTTGATATCATCGAAGCATTACCACCGGAAAATCAATATCTTGATGATGATGATCCGGATAAATTTATTGCAAAAATGGGTGCCGAAGCTGTGCATGATCTGCTACAGCGTTTGGATCTTGATAAACAATCATACGAACTTCGCCATAAAGCTAATACCGAAACTTCACAACAGCGTAAAGCTGATGCATTGAAGCGTCTACAAGTATTTGAAGCTTTTAGAGATGCACGTAAGAGAGCTGAAAACCGTCCGGAATGGATGATCGTTAAGATCGTTCCTGTTATTCCACCGGAATTACGTCCTCTTGTACCTCTTGATGGTGGTCGTTTTGCAACATCCGATTTAAATGACCTTTACCGACGTGTTATTATAAGAAATAACCGTTTGAAAAGACTTATTGAAATCAAAGCTCCTGACGTTATTATGCGTAATGAAAAACGTATGCTTCAGGAAGCTGTGGATTCACTAATCGATAACTCTCGTAAATCAAGCGCTGTTAAAACCGACTCTAATCGTCCACTTAAATCACTTAGTGATAGCCTTAAAGGTAAAAGAGGTCGTTTCCGTCAAAACCTACTTGGTAAACGTGTCGACTATAGTGGTCGTTCAGTAATCGTAGTTGGTCCTGAACTAAAACTTAACGAATGTGGATTCCCTAAAGGAATGGCAGCTGAGTTGTTCAAACCATTTATTATCAGAAAACTACTTGAACGTGGAATCGTGAAAACAGTTAAATCTGCTAAGAAAATCGTTGAGCGTAAAGATGCTGTTGTTTGGGATATTCTTGAAAATATTCTTAAAGGACATCCTATATTACTTAACCGTGCGCCTACATTGCACAGACTAGGTATTCAGGCTTTCCAACCAAAACTTATTGAAGGTAAGGCTATTCAGTTGCACCCACTTGTGTGTACTGCATTTAATGCCGACTTTGATGGTGACCAGATGGCTGTTCACGTACCACTAGGTAACGCAGCAGTGCTAGAGGCTCAGATTTTGATGCTTGCATCACATAATATTCTGAACCCTGCAAATGGTGCACCTATTACTGTGCCTTCTCAAGACATGGTACTTGGTCTTTATTATATTACCAAAGCACGTAAGAGCACTCCTGATCATCCTGTTAAAGGTGAAGGAATGAATTTCTACTCACACGAAGAAGTTAACATAGCTTATAGCGATAAAAAAGTAGACCTTCATGCTATTATCAATGTGAAAGTTGATATAAAAGAAGATGGTAAAATTGTAAACAAACTAATTGAAACTACCGTTGGTAGAGTAATGTTCAACCAGTTTGTACCTAAGGAATACGGATATATCAATGAGCTTCTTACTAAGAAAGCACTTCGTGATATTATCGGTGAAATCCTTAAAGAAACTAGTACTGATGTAACAGCTCAATTCCTTGATGATATTAAGAGTCTTGGATTTAACATGGCGTTTAAAGGTGGACTTTCATTTAATCTAGGTAATGTAAACATTCCTGATGAGAAGAAAGAACTAGTTGCCAATGCCAATGAGGAAGTTGAAGAAGTTCTTAGTAACTATAACATGGGTTTCATTACCAATAATGAGCGTTATAATCAGATTATTGATATTTGGACACATGCTAACTCACGACTTACCAATACATTGATGACTCAATTGGCAAACGATGATCAGGGCTTTAACCCTGTTTATATGATGCTTGACTCTGGTGCTCGTGGATCTAAAGAACAGATTCGTCAGCTCTCAGGAATGAGGGGTCTGATGGCTAAGCCACAGAAATCAGGTGCCAAAGGTGGTGAGATTATTGAGAATCCAATTCTTTCAAACTTTAAAGAAGGACTAAGTGTACTTGAGTACTTTATATCCACTCACGGTGCTCGTAAAGGACTTGCTGATACGGCGCTTAAAACTGCGGATGCTGGTTACCTTACACGTCGTTTGGTGGATGTTGCTCAGGATGTTGTTATCAATGAAGAGGACTGCGGTACACTTCGTGGACTAACAATCAGAGCACTTAAGAAGAATGAGGAAGTAGTTGAAACACTATATGACAGAATTCTTGGTCGTGTAACTCTTCATGATGTGTATAATCCACTAACCAATGATATTGTTATTGGAATAGGTCAGGAGATTACAGAAGAGATAGCCAAAGATATTGAGGTATCACCAATTGAAAGCGTTGAAATTCGTTCGGTACTAACCTGTGAATCAAAACGTGGTGTATGTGCACTATGTTATGGTCGTAACCTTGCATCCGGCCGACTTGTTCAAAAAGGAGAGGCTGTGGGTGTTATCGCTGCTCAGTCCATTGGAGAGCCAGGTACACAGCTTACACTTCGTACTTTCCACCAAGGGGGTACTGCATCAAACATCGCTGCAACATCTAAAATTGAAGTTCAATTTGATGGTGTACTTGAGATTGATGAGCTACGTGTTGTTGAATATGTTAATGCTGAAGGTAAAAAATACCAGATCGTAATTGGTCGTTCAGCTGAAATGAGACTTATTGATCCTGAAACAGGAGTAGTTCTGGCTTCAGGTAATATACCATATGCCGCAAACTTATTTGTTAAGAATGGTGCGAAGGTGAAAAAAGGTGATCTAATTGCCGATTGGGATCCGTACAACGCTGTAATTATCTCAGAAGTTGCTGGTAGTACAGCATTTGAAAATATTCTTGAAGGTATTACCTTTAGAGTAGAATCAGATGAGCAAACTGGATATTTTGAGAAAGTGATTGTTGATTCCAGAATTAAAAATCAGAATCCTGTAATTAAGATTCTTCAAAAAGACGGATCAATTTCAAGCTCATATGACTTACCTGTTGGATCACATATCCTTGTTGATGAAGGTAAAAATATCAAAGCAGGTGATGTACTTGTTAAGATTCCTAGAGCATTTGGTAAATCTGGTGATATCACCGGTGGTTTGCCACGTGTAACTGAATTGTTTGAGGCACGTAATCCTTCGGAACCTGCTGTTGTAAGTGAGATTGATGGTGTAGTAAGCTTCGGACCAAAATTGAAACGTGGTAATCGTGAGGTTATCATTACTTCAAAATCAGGTGAAGAGAAGAAATACCTTATTTCAACTTCAAAGCAGATACTTGCACAGAATAATGACTTTGTAAAAGCAGGTACTTCATTATCCGATGGTGTTATGACACCTGCAGATATTCTGGCAATTAAAGGACCTGTGAAAGTTCAGGAGTATATTGTGAATGAAATTCAGGAGGTATATCGTCTCCAGGGTGTGAAAATCAATGATAAGCATTTTGAAACCATCGTTCGTCAGATGATGCGTAAGGTTAAAGTTGCTGATTCAGGTGATACACGATTCCTTGAAGGAGAGCTTATCAACCGTATTAACTTCCAAGAGGTAAACGACGAGATCTTCGGTATGAAGGTAGTTGTTGATCCAGGTGATTCTGAAGACTTTGTACAAGGTCAGATTGTAAGCGCACGTAAGCTTCGTGATGAGAACTCATCACTGAAACGTAGAGATAAAGTATTGATTGAATCAAGAGATGCACAACCAGCAACAGCAATTCAGGTGTTACAGGGAATCACAAGAGCATCACTACAAACAAACAGCTTTATCAGTGCTGCATCATTCCAGGAAACAACCAAAGTGCTAACATTAGCATCAATCGCAGCCAAGTCAGACAGCCTATTAGGATTGAAAGAAAACGTAATCGTTGGACACAAAATCCCAGCCGGTACAGGACTTAGAGCATACGAAGATATCATAGTAGGATCAAGAGAAGAATACGAGGCAGTAATGGAAAAAGCCGAAGTAGTTGAAGAAACCCCTGCTGAAGATACGGTAACAGAATAAACTTATAGCCTTTGGCTAGAACAAAAAAGCATCTCCTTGAGGAGGTGCTTTTTTTTTGGTCTTTGGTCTTTGGTCTTTAGTCTTTGGTTCGTACCCGTGTTCCATGGCCACATTATTGCTTTGAATTTCACAACCCGTTATCGTTCAATTGCGAACCCAGCGGGCAGGCATGTGTGCTGGCGTGAAGCAATCCCAAGTTTTGTATTCCTTTGGTCATGCCGGCCTGGCAAATACATATTTTATTCACAGTTTTTTAATTTTTGTAGGAGTTCATGATTTCCGCTTCGCTCCAATTCTTATCAAGAAATACGAAGTATTCATGAGTTCCTATGAATATAAACTAGCACGAATAAGAAAAGATTCAGCCCCTGCCGGCTCAAGGCAGATAGTAAAACAGTTTCATATTCTTTAGCAAAGCTATAAGTCATAAATAATCTTAATAATACCCCCTTATACCAAATATCTATATCTTTGTACTATTCTGTATAAAAACAGGATTATGGAAAAGAAGATTCAACATTAAGTAGTTAATAAAAAATCAAAACATGGAAGAGAACAAAAACAAAAAGATAAACATTGATTTAAGCGAAGAAGTAGCCGAAGGAATATATTCAAACCTAGCAATAATTACGCATAGTCATGCTGAGTTTATAGTAGACTTTGTAAAGATGATGCCAGGAGCACCAAAGGCAAAAGTAAAATCAAGAATTATCCTAACACCAGAACACGCAAAGCGCTTGACCAAAGCCCTGGCCGACAATATCCGTAAATTCGAATCACTACACGGACCAATCAAAGAAACAAAAGACGGTGGATTACCACCATTTACTATGGGGGCCCCAACTGCGGAAGCTTAGGAGGTCTTTAGTCTTTGGTGATTGGTCTTTAGCTTATAGCCTTTGGCTTATGGCCTTTAACTTATAGCCTTTAGCTTTTTGCCAATAGCCAATAGCCATCCAAGATCGTTCAATTGCGAACCCAGCGGGAGGGCATGAGTGCTGGCGTGAAGCAATCTCAAAACGAACAATGTTTCTTGCAGATTTTAACCGCAAAGGTCGCAAAGGTTTATCGCAAAGTACGCAAAGGTTTTAATTGGCTCATAGCCTATAGCTTATAGCTTTTTGCCATCAGCCAATAGCCA
>CALCGQ010000073.1 GCA_937901015.1 uncultured Bacteroidota bacterium
TTTTGATGTACATTGGTTTGCTTCCAATTATCCAAAGGCAAATTTTACGGCTGTTGATATAAGTGATGAAATGGTTAAACTGACTCAGAAACGTTTGGATAAGGATAGCATTAAAAATGCATCGGTTTCCAGATCCGATGAACGTAGTCTGGTTAAGAACTTTGGCGAAAATAGCTTTGATCTGATTTATGTATATTTTGGTGCTCTTAACACTGTTGAAGACCTCGACCAAACAGCCAATGAAATAAGAAAACTTCTTGTCACGGATGGGATTGCTGTTCTTACATTTGTAAATAAATGGTACCTACGTGAACTTTTTGTTCAGATGCTAAAACTCAACTTTAAAATAGCTTTCGCAAGATTGGGAAAAGTTTGGGGAGGGTATTCCGTAGATAGATTTTTGAAATCTCATTGTTATAGCCCAGCTAGAATTAACAAGGCTTTCTCAAAATTTAATCTGATCGAAAGAAAAGGATATAGTATTTTCTATCCACCTTGGTACAACGACCATAAGGTTAGGAACAATCCTGATAAAGCAAATAGGTTGTGGGAAAAAGATCAAAAAGCCCAAAACACGGGTTTATGGTCGAAAGGGGAATATACACTTTTCGTTTTTCAGAAATGATCAATGGAATCAACAATCGACTTGAAATTATAATTATCAAGTAATTCTTTATTTTTTGAATCCATGATAATATTGGATTCAAAAGCCTCTATTACTGCACTTTCCAATCCATTTGGGTATAGCTGTTTATAATCAACTACATCGCAAGAATATTTACTCGCTATCAGCTTAAGGAAATCCAATTGGTTAGGATGGAAAGGTGAAAATATGTTGTATACACCACTTTCCTTAAATTGCTTAGGATACTCCACCATAAGCTTGGCAGCATCAGTTACGCTAATTATAGACATATGGTTTTGTCCATCACCGAAGATTGGAATTTTACCCATTTCCTTAGCACTTTCGTGATAGAACCACTTAAACCATGATCCATTGCCAATCAACCATGGAAAACGGAGTATCAATACAGGATAGTTTTCTGTATTAGTTGCTCTTAATAAAGGTCTTTCCCCAGTAATATATTGTTTTGAATAGGAGATTGGTGAGATTGGTGAATCTTCGAAATGAGCAGTTTTACTATTTCCATAAGCGAGACTTCCTGATGCAAATACCAAAGGAACATTTACACCACTTCTCTTTATCGCTTTAACCAGATTCCTATTTAATTTGGCCGCTTTATATGATGCAAGTTTTCTTCCTAGTTTTCTAAGACGGGAAAATGTAGGACGTCCACAATGATAGATTGCAACTGGATTAATCTCTTTAATTTTAGAATATGTTATTGCTTTTATTCCACCACTTAGAATCACTATGTTTTCAGCATGTTCAATTTGTGCTTTATTTTCAGTGGCAAATACTTTGTATCCTTGAGCCAAAAGTTCGGCACGAACCTCTGAACCAAGAAAGCCTGAACCTCCTATTAATATTACAGACTGCATGTTGATTGTGGAGTTATACTATCCTTAGTATCTATGGCAGATAAGATTTGTCTTTGATAATTATCGGGATGATTCTTAGAAATATTTATAGTTGTATAAAAAGCCTGGTCATAGTTCTCCATCGGGTAAGATTTTTTTCTCCATTTTTTTCTCCATTTACTATCAGTAACATTCATCAAATACTTATTTAAACCTTTGGGATTAAGGATATTTATTAAAGATTCAATAAAAGACTTAATATATTGTTTTCTAGGAGAAATTATATACCTAATGTCTTCTTTGAAATCTTCATTGGGAAGGAAATCCCACACCCACAAATTCTTCTGCTTTAACGTATGAATCATGTTCATATTATAAACAGGTATCAATGTTACAGTTTCAATTGCAGAGTAAATATTCTTCTGATCAATCTCAAGTGCAGATTCATCGATGAAATAATTCATGCAATAGTAATGCTCATTACCACCAATAAATGTTAACTTCTTATAAAAATGTAACAAGGTTCGTGATATCCATAGTCTATTAGTATTGGTAATAATAAAATAGTCGATATCAGCATCTTCATCCGCATAATACTTTGATAATGATCCTGAAATTGCAATGGAACTAACAAAGGGGAATCTGCTAATCCTTCGTACATATTTTTTTGATGCAATAAGTAAATCTTCAGCCCTTCGATTTCCAGCTAGTCGCTCTTTTGACCATTCAGGATTGTTTTTGATAGAATAGTAACCTTCATTAGAAAAATGTATACTTTCAACTTCCAGAAGTTCTTCAACATAAGTACCAAGCTGTTCATATTCAACCTTCAGGCTTAAAAAGCGATGAATTTCCTCGATTGTAAGTGGGTATTTAAATAATCCAAAGTAATGGAGTGTTACAATTACAGCATCCTTAATTTTTGATATTTCTTCTTTATTATTATTCAACACGAAAAATTATATTGGATTCCTTAAATAGTAATGACTGAAACTATAACTCATTTCTATTAGTGCTTTTTAGATAACGGAAAATATGATGAATATATAAGACAAAAATAAACAATTCCTTGCTGTCGTTCTAAAACTGATTCCGTTAAGAAAAACATAAAAATTACAAGTATGGTCAAGTTGGATACAAACCGAACTGAACCAGGTATGGCAAGTATTGTTATAAACATTAGAAGCAATATGAAAACCCCTAAAACACCAGTTCTGACTATCTGTTCAATAAATTGATTATGAAAATTATAATTGAGGTATCCGGTATCATCAGTACCTTTATATCCAGTATAAATACCATACTCAATATACTTATTATCCAACATTGTTTGCGAATCAAGTATTCCAACACCAGTAAACCAAGCTTTATTTTCCTCAAGGATTTCAAACCCAAAGCGCCATTGAATAAGCCTAAGGTTTAATCCATTAAGAGGGCTATCATACTGATATTGATCAGCTGTGACAATATCAATATTCGGATTTGATATTTTTTTCAACCTAATTCCGGTTGGAATAAATAGTAACGCTACTAGTATGACAGCAACTGGAATTAATAATTTACGCCTTGCCATTGTATAACCAATATCTCGCTTATACTTTATAATTAGCACTACAATCCCAATAACTATCAACAGTTTAGAAGCTGATAAAAACAATAGAATCAAGAAAAATGTAATAACTCCATATTTTAGGGATCTTTTTTTTGCTAACCACGGTAATTCATCAATTTGCAGTAAAGTTACAATTAGAAAGAAACTGAAATAAACTGCACCAAGTTGAAAGGGATTTGAAAGATCGTGATATACGAAAGCGCTTAGTAAACCTGTTTGGCCATAATTCCACAAAGACTCAAACAGCATAATTATGCCAGCAACTGATAATGATAACACAAAAGCAGTAAGTGCCGTTTGTAAAAATGTTTTCTTATCAATTGAACTTAGAAGAAATAAAAGTGGAATAACAACCAAGGGTAATAGCTGTTCGAGTTCCTTGAATGATTCAAGATTGATTATGTCACGCTTAACACTAATAACAGATATTACCAATAAAATGACAGGTAGTAGATAAATAAATATTCTGTTCTTATGGAATGTGATTGGTTTTCTAAAAAAAGAAAACATGAAAACAATTAACCCAAGTACAATGGAAAGACTATTATGCCAGATGGATAAAGGCAGGGTAAACCAAATTAGAAACCATGCCAGTTGCTCGCGATAAGTTATAAGGTTACTTAATGTAAGATACTTCTTCATACTCCTTGCTTATCTTATCCCAATTATAATTAGTCCTGAGTCTGATTAAATTATTTTCAATCTGATTAACACTTATAAGTTGTTCAAAATCTGAGTTAAACAGGTCTGCCAAATCTTTTGTGGAACTAAAGTAACTACCACCCTCTTTTAGAACACCCCTATTGAAAACATTATCATGTGCCAACACTCTACTCTCAGCAGCCATTGCCTCAAGTAATGATGGATTTGTACCACCTACTGAATGTCCATGTATATAAAACCTCGAAAAATGCCTTATGGAATCCATGGAACCTCGATTATAATTTGCTTCCATAAAGCGAATTCGTTTTTCATTACTAAATTTTGACTGTAGGTTTTCTAACATTTCATTCCTATTCCCATAAACTAAAAGGGGAATATCATTATTTGACTTAAGTTTTGCACTTATAATCACTTCTATATTGTTTTCAGGAACAATTCGAGCAACGATAAGATCATATTTATTAGAACTCAATTGGTATTCTTTGAGTATACTTTCATCAAAATCTGCAGGGATAGTAACTCCATAAGTAATATGCTTTACCGGAGTAGTGTAATTCTCTTCCAGATAATCTCTAATGCCAATTGAGTCGGCAATCATAAATCTGCTATTATTTGCTGCCCATTTTTCAGCTTTTTTCAGGAACCTCTGAACCCTTGGTGAATACTTAGATCTCATCCATTCCATACCATCCATATTTGTGATATGAACGGCTCTTTTATCCCATATTCTAAACCAAAGAGAATCTGAAGTATAACCCATATGAAAAATCACATCATGATGATGTTTCTTTGATGCAATGTTACTCAATAAGTCATAGATAAACTGACCAAACGATCCCAATCGATCCTCTGGATCATAACCATAAACAAGTTCAACTCCTCTCCAAATGCTATCTTTTGTTTTTTGAAGACTCGAACAGTAAACAACTACCTCATGCCCCATTTCAACTAATCTAGGCGCCAATTCCTGAACAGCTGCTTCATACCCTCCATATTGGTTAGGTATACCTCTGGTACCAATTATTCCTATTGACAATCGTTTATTCAATGTTTAATGCTTTATTATATGCTATTAGTGTTTCCTTAGCGGCTTTCTCCCAAGTATACCTATCTAGGATTATGTCTCTAAAGTTCTTGTCACTGGGCTTATTTAACTCTGTTTCCAAGGCTGCTTTTATGCTAGATATGCTATCAGCAACACAAAATGAAGCATATCCATCAAAGTAATCATGCGTATCACCACCTGAACCTACAACCAAATTACAACCCATTGCTCCCGCTTCCAGAGAGCTTAACCCAGTTGTTTCAAACCAACTTGGAAGAGCATGTACTTTTGAACTGGCACAGTGTTCAAGTAGCTTTTCCTGAACCATGAAATCATGAAATTTAACTTTGCTACTGGCGATTTTCCGACAATAGTTATAGTACTTAGTATGGTTTGGGGGCGGCTTTCCAATGATGGTCAAATCAACATTAAGGAGTGAAGCGGCTTTAATTAAGCCAATTTGGTTTTTTAGTCCATAAATTTGTCCTACGCAAACTACCTTATTATCGATTCTAGCTACTTTTGGTATCGTACTAAAAAGCTGCTTATTGATACCGTTCGGAACAATATGATATGGTTTTGATATATTATAATCTGATACTAACCGTGAATATTCTGATCTGGAATTAGGTAATAGAAGTTTCGCTTGTGAGACTATTTTTTTTACTGCTCTTCGATGTCCCAGAAGATATTCAATACTAACCAACCTATCTTGTTTTTTAAAAAACCTATAATTATTTTTCAAAAACTCAGCTCCATCTTTACCAACAATTTTGAAAAGCTTTTTTTGTAGTCCAAATCTACCATGATTATCAAATCTCGAATAATCAAGATATATTGTGCTTAGAACTGTTGGAACTTTGCTTTTTGCAATATGTATGAGATGGTCAGCGGGACGAATTATATTAAATAAATGTAAGAGATCGTATTTTGAATAATCAATTTTCTCATTTGCTAAAATGATATCAACATGAACTCCTAGTTTTGATAATTCATTTGCAGTATTTACAACTTGCTGACTATCACCGCCAACAACCTTATTAATTGTTGAACGTACAATAATTGCTATTTTCAGCTTATTGTTCATTCTGCAGATTTAGTTTCCTGAATAGTTATAAAATCGAAATCTCTGAAACTGATGCCAAATATAATTGCCCAAATTCCAAGCTCTGCTACATTAGAGATAAAACTACCTGTAAATTGGTAAATAAATATTGTAACGAATAAAATCAGAGCATATAAATTATTATAAACCCGCAACTTAACAAAAAAGTATATTTCTAAAAACAGTTTAGTTATGAAACCGTAAATACCATAAATAGAAAGCATCTCTGCCATAGAGTTTGGGATTCGTACTACTTCGCCTATTGTTCCATGATATTTATAATGATTTACAATCATGTCGTGTGCCACTATCTTTATTTGACCTGGCCCAATACCAAAAAAAATATTATGGTGTATTACCAAATCTTTGGCAAACATAAATGAATAATATAGTCGTCCCATTGCACTTGTATCTTCGCCTTTAAATATATTACTCAGGCGAAAGTATATTGGATTATCTGGCCAGATAAACAATAATCCGACCAACAATAATATTGAAAACAGAGTACCAAATAAAGTGAATCGCTGCAATGAAACAGGAATTTTCTTCCAGCCAATTATCACACAAATCACAAAAGCAATAACCAATGCTCCCATTACACCAAAAGAGAGAGAGAGTAATAACGGAACTACAACTGCAATTATAACAATCATAGGGTGCTTTTCCTTATCATAAAAAACCCTTAAAAAGAAGTAAAGGAAAACTGGCATCATTATCAATGAATAATATGATGCTTCATAGGTAAATAGCTTAAGACGTGGGATTAACTCTAATCCTTTAGTTATTGCAATATCGTACCATAGTATACCTCTTAATGATTCAAATGGCGCTATTATCAAAGCAATAACCACAAATACTGAATTTAGAATCAAGATCTTTCTAAAAAGCTGATCCATAATTAATGCATACTTTTTTATAACAATGAGAGCTGTTACAAAAAAGATTAATGCAGTGAAAATCATTATGTTAGAAATAACAAAACTTCTAACTTCCACACCAGCAATTACTTGAAATGGTATTGGTAATAACAATGCGATAGTCCATAAATAGACATCTTTAAGCTTCCTTTCCTTGAATAAGAAATAAACCATTATTGGTGTTAAAATGATTGTATACAGCAATCCTTCAGGTAATAAAAACCCATTGAAAAAGAAATAAATTATCAGATATATTATGATCTGATTATACTTATTATCGCTGCTCATTCGAGTAATAATTTAGTATCAAAACGCTTCTTATTCAAATAATAAGAATAGTAGAATAATAATGAAAGGATACTTAGCCCTATAGTTAAATATGCATTTTCAAAGATAATTATTAATGATAAAAGAAATGAAGGTACCATGGTAATAATTGTTTCACTAAACCAACTATCATGGATCATCTTCTTATTTATTAGATAATATTCGATTGGTATCAATATAATCAAAGCTGCTATTTGTCCTATTATTAAACTTTCTGCCTTAGGATAAATTGCAAAAGCCACAAACAAACCAATAATTACACCTGTTTTATACATAAACTCAAGGGATGTTATAAACTTAAGCATTTTTACTCCATTCAGATAAAACAAAGGTACTATTGTAAGCGCCATATATGACTCAAGAACAAGGAATAGTTTAAAGTACTCATTCATTTTACTAAACTTTTCTGCACCAAGCCACAATGTAAAAATTGGTTCATATACGAGGTAAGTTATTAGTATGGCGAATAAACTAACACCTATTGAAAACCCTCTTAAAGTTTGAAAGTATATAACAATGTTCTTTACGGATTCCTTTTTTCGTGCAATCTTTGGGAATAGCCAGCTAACAACAGCACCAAAAGCCATATGCATATGGTTAATTATTGTTGATGCTAGTATATAATAGCCTGCAATAGCCGGCCCTAAAAAAATCGCAATTACAAATCTATCTATTTGATATGCCACAACCGATATTATTGTTTGGAGCCATGTCCAGAATCCAAAATGGAACAGCTCCTTTCTTTCTTCAATACCGGTTTTGAAACTAAACTTATACTTTGGAATTAACTTGTATGTTATAACAGCCTGAATAACTGCCATTACAATATTCAGTAGGAGATTACTAATAAATATCTCCCAAAGTCCCATACCATATATCACAATTGCTACTTGTGCTCCGAGTACAATTAGTTTTGAGGTAATACTATATACAGATGCTATATCATATCTTTCAAAACCTTTAAGTATACTTTGATATAATAATTCCCAAAACTTAATTGAAATTAACAATGTGGCTATTACTAATATCTTATCAAGGTTGGTACTGAAAATATTTACACCCAAAACAACGATAGCGCTGCCTGCCAAAGCAACCCCTATGGTTCCAATGGTTATCCAAGAAACAAGCTTTGTGGAAGAATTAATGTATCCAAATAACTTATAATCACTTTGCTTACCCAGAGCTTCAGCAACATGCGCTGTTATTGAATTACCAAATCCAAAACTCACAATATGAACAGCTATATATACATATGAATTTATCAACATCCATATTCCAAAGTCATCCTCACCTAGCTTATTAATAAAGAAAGGTGTAAGAGCTAAAAATGCTATTGGATAAAGCAGGATATTGGCCAGGTTCCAAGTTGAGTTTTTAATATTCCCAGAGGGTTTTGTCATCAATATTTTGAAATTTGTGTAATAATAATATTTATTTCGTACTTAGCAGAATAATTAATTCAATAAGTTTGTAAAAATTATACTACCATCATGGAAAATAATACATTTTCACAATCTAAAGAAGAAGGTAAAAGAACATGGAAAGCGTTACAAAATCAATGGGGTGAAGCCTTAGGTTTTTTTGGTGCCATGTTTAAAAGTTTTATTAGTGCTTTGAAGAAACAGTTTCTTGGGTTATTAATTTTCGCTATTATTTTTGGGGCATTAGGCGGAGTTTATGCATGGACCAAAAAACAGGTTTATCATAGTGAGATGACGGTTTCATATGCCCAACTCGAGAAGAAAATTTACGGAGATATGCTCTTTAAACTCGACCAATTACTTGATAGTAAGCAGTATGAGAGTCTAGCTTTTCTGCTTAAAATGAGTCCTGATCAGGTTAAATCCATATCTTCCATAACCAGTAAAAACATTCATGATCTACCTTTAATCAATGATATTAGTGTTGAGAAAGTTCCTTTTTACATTGTTGTAGATGTTTATGATCCTGATGTATTACCCGAGCTTCAAGACGCTTTGGTAGCATATATAAGTGAGTCTGATTTTGTGGACGAAAGACTTAAACTCAATGAACGTAATTACAGAAATGAGATAGCCCACATGAAAAACCAGATGATTTACATGGATTCCTTAAAAATATTATTGCTAAGGGATTGCAGTAACCTGGATGCTGATGCAGTAATAAATCTTGAAAAATTAAATACTGAGCAAAATGGAATCTTTGGTAGAATAAGAGATCTTGAAGCCGCTTTACAATTCAATAATAATATTGAGATAATGGATGGCTTTATTGCCCATGAAATACCAATATCGAAAGTCTTGATGAATTTCATTCTACTAGGAATTGTGGTTGGAATAGGAATCAGACTGTTTTGGCTAATAGTAAAATAACATATACCACTCATTTAATAAACACTAAAGAAAATAACATAGTATGACCTTAATAAAATCAATATCCGGAATTAGAGGAACAATTGGTAATAAACCTGGTGAAAACCTAACTCCAATCGATATAGCTAAATTTACTGCTGCTTTTGCTGCTTTCATGCAGAGTGCAAGTCCGGTTAAACGACTAAAATTTGTTGTGGGTAGAGATGCCAGAATATCTGGCCCAATGGTGGAAAGCATTGTGGTTTCTACACTTTCAGGAATGGGTATAGATGTTATTAACACTGGATTATCAACAACTCCTACAGTAGAGATGGCAGTAATGAACCTTGATGCTGATGGAGGAATAATTATCACTGCAAGTCATAATCCAAAGCAATGGAATGCATTAAAACTTCTAAATGGAAAAGGTGAATTTATCTCAGGAAGCGAAGGAGAAGAAGTACTTAAATTAGCTGAATCTGGGAATATCACATTTTGTGAAGTAGATGATCTTGGCAAAATTGAAACCAACACAACTACCATTGACGAACATATCAAACAAATAATTGATCTTAAGCTGGTTGACAAAGATATTGTAAGAAACTATGGATTCAAAGTAGCCATTGATTCCGTAAATTCAACCGGTGGAATATCGATTCCACCATTACTCAAGGCATTGGGTGTTGTTGACACAATCGAACTATATTGCGATCCAACTGGTGAATTTCCACATAATCCTGAGCCCCTGGCCGAAAACCTCACAGAAATTTGTGCAGTCGTAAAAAAAGAAAATGCAGATATAGGCATCGTTGTTGATCCCGATGTTGACCGTTTAGCATTGGTAATGGAAAATGGTGAGCTTTTTGGTGAAGAATATACACTGGTGGCAGTTGCCGATTATATTCTCCAATCAGTTAAAGGAAATGCTGTATCAAATCTTTCATCTACAAAAGCATTACGGGATGTAACGGAAAAAGCAGGTGGAGTATATACAGCTTCAGCTGTTGGTGAAGTAAATGTTGTGGAGAAAATGAAGGAAATGAATGCTGTTATCGGTGGTGAAGGAAACGGTGGTGTTATTTATCCAGAACTTCATTATGGTCGCGATTCACTTGTTGGGATTGCATTAATTCTCACATATTTGGCAAAAAGGAAAATTACACTAAGTCAACTAAGATCAGAATATACTGATTATAAAGTTTCCAAAAATAGAGTAGAATTAAGCCCCGAAATGAATGTGCCAGCAATCTACGACAAAGTTAAAGCACATTATGCAGATTTTACTATCCTAACTATTGATGGTGTAAAAATTGAATTTGAAGATGGATGGGTTCACCTACGTACTTCTAATACTGAACCAATTATGCGCGTGTACGCTGAGAGTACTACCCAAGAAAAGGCTCAGAAATATGCAGATGATGTGATGAAGCTTATTTAATTTATTCAGATAATTATATTGGTAGCCATTTTCTTCTTTGAAGTTGCTAATACTATGGAGTAATATTGGGTTTTGCTTTCTTTTTGTAAGATATTTTTTACTAATTTGCACTTGCATTTCAAGTTAGACGCTTCAGTATGAAGAAAAGGTTAAAAAAGAAGAAATTCAAAAAGTTTACTTTCATGCTATCGAATCGTCAGATGAGATCGTTGAAGAATTATTGTGAAGCAAGACAAACAACACCCAACAAGCTGATTAAAAAGAGCATAAGATTATATACTGAGAATTTCTCAATATCTGTACCCAAAAAATACCATGTGCAACATAACCAGTTGGATTTATTTGATAAGGAGTCAGAAACTCTGTCGTTGTTCGACTAAATAATTATTAGCTATCAATAGAAATTATTTGGTTAAGAATTAGACGATTTTTCATAGTTTTGTATGATATATCCCAATGGGACTATCAAGTACTTCCAATACTAAAACATTAGAAATATGAAACTAAATATTGGCGATAAATCGCCTGACTTTAAAGGTGTTGACGAGAACGGAAATAGCATAGCACTATCCGATTTCAAAGGAAAAAACCTAATACTATACTTCTATCCTAAGGATAGCACTCCAGGTTGTACTAACGAAGCTTGTGATTTACGCGACAATTACAACATGTGGCTGGAAAAGGGATATGCTGTTGTTGGAGTAAGTCCCGACAGTGAGCAATCTCATCAAAAATTCATAGCTAAACATGAGTTACCATTTCCATTAATTTCAGATCCTGATAAAATTATAATCAAGCAATTTGGAGCTTGGGGTTTGAAAAAACTTTATGGACGTGAATATGAAGGTTTATTAAGAATGACATTTGTAATTGGTACCGATGGAACTATTACAAATATATTCACTAAGGTAAAAACGAAAGATCATACCAACCAAATACTTGAATCAATAAAATAAGCAAATATGACTGAGAAAGAAAAAGTTAACGCAGATAAAATAAAAAATGAAAAACTAAAAGCTCTTGAGGCAACCATTGGCAATATCGAGAAAGCGTATGGTAAAGGGTCAATAATGAAACTTGGCGATGAAGCCATTGACAAAGTGGCGTCTATTTCTACAGGATCGATTACTCTTAATAGTGCACTTGGAATAGGTGGTGTACCTAAGGGCAGAGTTGTAGAAATTTTTGGACCTGAATCTTCTGGTAAAACAACCCTGGCTCTACATATTATTGCTGAATCGCAAAAACAAGGTGGTATCGCCGCATTCATTGATGCTGAGCATGCTTTCGATAGGCTTTATGCAGAAAAACTTGGTATTGACACAAAGAATCTTCTTATTTCACAACCAGATCATGGTGAACAGGCGTTAGAGATTGCAGATAGTCTTATTAGGTCAGCAGCCATCGATGTAGTTGTAATCGACTCCGTAGCAGCTTTAACTCCAAAGAGTGAGATTGATGGTGAAATGGGTGATTCTAAAATGGGGCTTCATGCCCGACTTATGTCACAGGCATTACGTAAACTAACTGCTAACATTAGTAAAACAGGTACTGTTTGTATTTTTATCAATCAGCTCCGTGAAAAGATCGGTGTTATGTTTGGTAACCCCGAAACAACAACCGGTGGTAATGCTCTTAAGTTTTATGCTTCAGTACGTCTCGACATACGTAGGATAGGTCAAATTAAGGATGGTGATAATATAAAAGGAAATAGAGCACGTGTTAAAGTGGTTAAAAACAAAGTAGCACCGCCATTCCGTAAGGCTGAATTTGATATTATTTACGGTGAAGGTATTTCCAAAATTGGAGAAATAATTGACCTGGGTGTTGATTTTGGCATTATTAAAAAAAGCGGTTCATGGTTTAGTTATGGTGAAACAAAACTTGGACAAGGCCGTGATGCTGTGAAAGCATTATTATTAGACAATCCTGAACTAGCAGAGGACCTTGAATCACAAATTTATGAAGTGTTAGGAGCTGAGTAACTGATATAACTTTACATAATTCTTAATTAAGAATTGATTATGAATAAATTAATTCCGGTAATTATACTGGTTATCACAGTTATTATTGGCTGTGATAACACCACAAATAGGAAGCAGGCAAATTATCCTGACAATGCAGATTCATTGTTGATCCTTACTGATCTTATTTCAAATGATTCGCTTAATTATGACCTTTTTTCACAAAGAGCATCATTATATTTGCGCAAAGGAAATATTGATCCTGCATTAAGAGACATACAATCTGCACTTAAGATAAGTCCTGATAATCCGAAATTATTTATCCTCCTTTCAGATGTATATCTGATATTAGGTCAAACAGAAAATAGTATTGCTTCCTTAAAAAAAGCAATAAAACTCAACCCTGAAAGTGAAATTCCATTTTTAAAATTATCTGAGATTTATCTATTGCTTGATGATCCTAAAACTGCCATTAACTATACTAATGAAGCTATTTCCATCAATCGCTATAATCCGGAATCATATTACATGAAGGCTATGTGTATGATGGAAAACAGAGATACAGCCGAAGCTATAATTAATTTCAGATTGTCTGCCAATTACGATACAACTAACTATATGACATACATGCAGTTGGGAGCTATCTACACATCCAAAAATGATTCTTCTTCAAAACTCTATTTTGAGAAAGCTTTAAGGATATCCCCAGATGATGAAAGAGCTCTTTACTACCTTGGTATGTACTATCAGGAAAGGACTAAATTTGACAAAGCAATTGAGAAGTATTCTAGACTTACCGAATTATATCCTACCAATAGAAGAGCATTCTATAATATGGGATACCTATATCTGGTTGAGTTTAAAGATTTCCAGAATGCAAAAGATATGTTTGAAAAAGCAGTTGAGATAAGTCCGTCTTTTGTGGAAGCCGTGTATAACCTTGGAAGGTCATACGAAGCATTGGGAGATTATACCGCTGCCCGTGAAAATTATTGGAAAGCTTTGGATTTACTTCCTAATTACCCATTGGCAGTGCAAAGTCTTAACAGATTAGATGATATTCAGATCAGAAAAAAGAAATAGAAAGAATTATTAATCTTGCTGGGTGCAAGCTTTACAAATAGATTATTACATAAAGTCATTTCTCAACTCTCGTAATTCTTCGACCATCTCAGCGCTTAAAGCTTTAAAAGCAGCAAAGATTTCATCAATACCATCAATATTTTGATTTGATCCCATTATTTCAAGTTCACGGGCTTTCTGTTCTACCTCAGGAGCGATAAAATTAGCAATTACACCTTTGATACTATGGCTATTAAATTTAATAGCATCATAGTCTTTCTTGTTAATACTTTCGGAAATGGCTGTTATTCTATCAGGATATTCATTAATAAAAATATCGATTATCTCTAGTACAATTTCCTTATCAAAATACTGAAAATTATCGTTGAACTGGGTTTTATCAATTTGCGCCATCTGGTTAATTTATTTATTAAATATTGCTTTGCTCTCTGTTTTTCAAATCAGATTATACAAAATTAAAAAAACTTTGAACAAATACTAAGAAATCCCTAGGATATCTCATATGAGGTTAGAAACCAAGAAGTGAACCTAACTGGAAAGTTATCAATGAAATTAAATATGCAAGCACAGTTGTGTAGACGGTAAGAAATAATGACCACTTCCATTTACCAGATTCATTTTTTATGGCTGCAACAACAGCAATACAAGGAAAGTAGATAAGAATAAATAACATAAATGACAATGCCACAAGTGGCGTAAATACATTTTCACCTTTTTTAGGGCCACTCTCATAAACCTGATTTTGAAGCTTCTGCACCAAAAGTTGATTGTTTTCTATATCATCTCCGGTTTGGTATAATACACCTAGTGTACTTATCACTATTTCTTTGGCAGCTGACCCAGCAATTATTCCAATTCCCATTTTCCAGTCAAATCCAAGAGGTTGAATTGCTGGTTCAATAAACTTACCAATAATACCAATGTAAGAACTTTCCTGCTTTTTACTTAACCTAAGGGAATTTAGCTTAGTTATTGAATCTACCAATACAGTATCATTAGCAAGTTGATAATTATCTGGCAATTGAGCTGTAAAAACTTCAATCTTTTGATCGTACACTTGATCAATATCTTTGTTTAGAGGAAAGTAACCAAGAGCCCACACAACAATACTAGCCACAAGAATAATTGTACCCATCTTTCTCAGATACTGCTCAGCTTTGAACCATGTTTGCTTCAATACACTAGTAAAAACTGGCATTCTGTATGGTGGTAATTCCATTACAAATGGAACCGTCTGTGCCTTAAACAATGTTTTTTTAAGTGCCCAGGCAACCATACCCGCAAGTACAATCCCGAATATATATATTCCAAATAGTAAACTACCACGATAATCAGTAAAGAATGCACTGATAAGCAATATGTATACTGGATATCTGGCGCTACACGACATAAATGGGATAATTAGCATTGTAACTAACCTGTCGTTTTTATTCTCAATTGTCCGGGTTGCCATAATTGCTGGAACATTACAACCAA
>CALCGQ010000074.1 GCA_937901015.1 uncultured Bacteroidota bacterium
ACCCTCCTGTATTTCTCCTGACTGGTGTAAACGAATAATTTCTACACGAATAGATTTCCATTTTATATAGTCGGATTCCAGTGCATTAACATCACTGATAGGTCCAAGGTATCGTTCCCGAAAAACTTCAATCTGTTTGACTGCATTCGCATCCAGAAGTTCCATATTATTCAAATCGGCTTCTAGCTCCTCTTTATTACGTGTTAGAAACAAATTCTTCATATCTACGCGTATGGCATAAACAATAGCTGTTAATTTACCAATGCTCCTTCGCACCTGTAATGGATGGTTATACATATCTTCAGCTTGCTGTTGAATCCTCCCGGATTGTTGATATGTAATGAAACCAAGTACAATCAAAAATAATAGCATGATAGCAAAGCCTGTTTTAAGTTGCGTACCTATTTTTGAATCTTTCAGGATACTAAGTGGCTGATTGAATGTTTTGGTTTTGGAATTTATCATTAGTAAAGAAGCCCCTACTAAAATGAATGTTATTGATGTTGTTATAGCCATTGGGATTGTCTGACCCCCATAGAAAAGCGGAGAATTTATGAGGTAAGCAATAAAAAAAAGAAGTCCTACAAGCACTACAATCCCTCCTGACAGATTAGCCCAGAATTTTAATAATCCGGATTGTTTATCCTTATTATATGTTGCCAAAATAAATAAAAGTGATATGCCCGAAAAAGCAAACAAGAAGCCTGTTGATGATGCCATGCGCCCCATTGGAATACCATCCAGTGTTCCCAAATCAGGGAAGAATAAATTATCTGGAAGAATAAGTAATCCTGAATTCAATCCTACAAAAGTCAATATTCCATACAATGTTACTATGCTACTTAGCACTGTGATGATAATGGCACGAAACTTTGCTAAAGATGGACGAAACATCAAAAGCAATGATATGCTGAGCAAAAGAAAACATAGTGCAGTGCTTGGTGCCATTGGTATGTTTTTTATACCAAAGCTGGCAAGCAACAAAACATTACTAAGCCATCCTAAAAGTCCGATGACTGGTATTATCATCGATCCGACAATTAGTGAAATTGCAATCCCACGTTGGCTAACTGAATTTGTGTCTGTATTACTAATCGTTTGCATATATCTTCTTTTATATATTAAGTTCTAAATGTCCTTTTTTATGCTTTGTGTTCATTTTCTTTTGAAAAATCCCCGATTGCGGAAATAATTCAGAAAAATCTAAAGATAATAAGATTTCTCTTTCTGCTTCTCCTGTAATTATATATCCCCCATCCGAAATAGATTTACTAATTTTATTAACTATCTGTTTCTGGTTTTTAGGTTTGAAATAAAATAACAGATTGGCACATATTATTATATCAAAGTCTCCAAATATACTTACTGACGGACTAATGGTTTTTTTGTCGAGCAAATCGAAAACAGAAAAATCGATGTAAGCTTTTAGTTCAGGTTTAATAGTAAACATATCATTTTGCTTAATGAACCAATTAGCTGCCCGTTTAAAATTTATGCTATTTAATGCAGAGGATGGGTATTTCCCTATTCTGGCTATATCAATTTGCGCATCGCATTTATCGGTTGCAAAAATTCTATATTTAAACTTTTCATTAAAACCAATTCTAAGCTCTTCCAATAACATGGCAATACTATAAACCTCTTGCCCCTGTGCACATGCAGCTGACCACACACGTATTTCTGTTTTTTTCTTTTTTTGCACTAAAGATGGTAGAACTATGCGTTCCAAAACGGCAAAAGTGAGGGCATTACGAAAAAACTCACTATAATTGTTATGAAGAGAGGCTACTAGAAGATTGCCTTCAATACTGCTTTGCTTAAGTAAAGTGAAATACTCCTCCAAGGAGTTACTCTCAGAGTGTGATATTCTTTTCTGTAGTGTTTTTTTTAGGTATAAAGCTTCATAAGCTGTAATATCAATGCCCTGCGATTGCATTAGAAAATCGCTAATTTCTTTTATTTGTTTTATCATCCGGTTATGGTATTTTTTTCATCCTGACGAGGTTTTTTTTATTAGTTCGCTTACTTCCTTTTTTGTTTGCGATTTTCTACGATAAAGATATAATATTTACAAGTAGTTTTTTTAGGACGGATCAGCATTGGCTATAACGGATTGCGCTATGCTGTCGTAGCGCATTAATATTACATATTTTTCTGCTTACAAATATATTAAGTTAATACACGCAAACTGCATATTTATAACAAATTGCGCTATGCAGTATGAGCGCTTGTTGGCAGCTGGGCGTTTTTTTTTCTGGGCAGGACTGGCAAGCTTATTGACAAGTTTAGGTTTTGGCGGTAGGCTTTTAGCGACTTGGCAATGTGCTTGACTGCGAAGCGTGGGCTTTTCTTGTCCATAATGTCCGGTTAATTTTTAAAGTTTTATTATAAACTATTTCAGTCCAAGAAATAATTTATTTAAGTCTAATACCAGATTTGATTACCTGACTAACATAATAGTACCTTCAACAACTTTGCTTTCAATTGGTTGTTGTCCAAATTCTTCGTAAATAATACGGTAAACATATGCGCCTAACATACATGGATGGCCTTTATAAGTGCCGTCCCAACCGGAGTTGATGTCATTGGTTTCAAATATCATCTGTCCCCAGCGATTGTAAATGCTTATGTGATATTTGTTTATGTAATCGTATTTCTGGACAGCAGCAAACTTATCATTTAGTCCATCACCATTTGGCGTAAAGGCATTTGGTAAATAAAATGGAGTACCCCCCCATAAAATTTGTACTGTGTCGGATGACTTACAATCTTCGAACGAGATGACTTCAACATTGTAACTTCCATTACTATCAATTACTATTGTTTCAGTTGTTTCTCCTGTATTCCAAAGGTAGTGCTCAGCACCATAGCCAGCATCAAGTTCAAACCCCGGATCTACCCAAAGCGTATCGAAGGGTGAGAATGCAATGACTGGTCCTTGATATACAATCAGCTCAATACTGCTACTTTCTACGCAGTTGATAGTATCGGTAACGGTAAGTGTGTATGTGCCCGCGATCTTTGATGTAGCTTCACTGAAAAACAGAAAATTGTCATCGCTTGAAAAATTATCAGGGCCCAACCAATATGAGTCATATTCTCCTGTTCCACCAGACACATCTGGTATTATAAATGTCATTTCTCCTTCACATACCTCTTCTATCTTTGGACTAAACATAATATCGGGACGTGAATATATTATTACAAAACCAAATTCAAAATCAGCATTAATAATTTCTCCGTTCTCATTATAAAATTGGCTTTCGCCTTGATTAGCTATCCAGTCAACCTGCGATAAGCCTTCATTTATTCCACTAAATACAAGTTTTGCCATTAAGGAGCTGTCAGGTAAACTTGTTGGCGATTGGCCTTGCCAGCTTATATGAACTTCTTCAAGAGCAGGTATTACATTAACATGGAATCCATCTTCTAGGTCAGGATGAACCTGAATATATCCATCACAAACAACAAAGTCTTTATCATATGAAAGGATTACATCAAAATTATAAACATTGGTAAAATTGGTAAGAAGTAACGGGCTTGCAGTAGCATTACCAATACAAGTATATCCATCACCTGCAATGGCATTAATTATCTGGGAAATAATTCGTTGAATCTCTATAATAAAAGTTGTATCACAACCAAACTCGTCCTTCACCTCGCAATAATAAGTGCCTGCCGTTAAGTTTTCGAACAAACCATCATTGGTCTGGAAATTGTATCCTGAATCAATTGAGTATAGGATGTTGCCACTTTCTATAAGTGCTTCAAGATAAATCCTACCATTAGATGTATAATCGTTTTCGTGAGTTACATCTACTGTTGTTACTTGTGGCCCTTCTATATTTTTTATTACAACTGGGTTGTTTTCATAAACTGTTTCGCAATCATTTTGATCTTTTACCCTGATGGTATAATCACCAAAGGAAAGATTTGTAAATATGTTGTTAGATTGCCATGTGTTGCCATTATCAATAGAATATTCAAGATTGTTTCCAGTTCCTGAACTAGCTATAATATTAATTGAACCATCGCTCTGACCACAATGAGAAGATAAAGAATCTATAGATGTGATAAGTATATCACCACCATCGTTAACAGTATATGAGTTTGATATTGTAATACATCCATTGCCATCTGTTACATGTAAATAGTAGTTGCCCACTGATAAATCTGCAAGATCTATATCTGTGCTTATAATGTTACCACCACCATCATACCAAATATAAATGAAAGGCTCAACACCTTCAACATGTAAGCCGATAATGCTGCCGCTGCTTACACCACATGAGGCATCTGTGATGACCAGATTATCTTCATTAAAAACAGATTTATCAAGCCACCCCACATGAACACTATCGCTTCGGCTGCAGCCCTCACTGCTTGTGGCAGTTACCCAATATGTACCTGTATCGGAAACAGTGATACTAAAAATATTATGGCCAAAAGTGCCTGTACTCCATAAATACATACCAGGGTCGCCACCAGCGTTGAGTGTAATGGATACTCCTACACAAACTAAAGTATCCGGCCCTAAATCGGGCTGTGGAGCATATGCAACTTCTACCTCACGGCTGGTGTGCTCAAACCTTTCATTGGGATACCAAACATCTACCTCCACTTCATAGATTCCTCCAGTAGTAAAAATATGTATAGGGTTTATTTCGTTTGAAACATTGTTTAGGCCCGAACCAAAATCGTTAAAAAACCATTGAATAGAATCGGGAATGGGGTTGAAATTGGATGTAAACTGAAAGGGAGTCCCTGCGCATAAACCCTCAAACTCAAAACGATATAAATAGTCCATAAGAATATTAGGTGCAGACATACTTGTACTAACAGGATACATGTTTATTGCCATCGAATCATACTGGCAATCTATTCCTAATTCCCATGGCTTATTTATTGCTCCAACAAAATATTCAGGAGCAGGTAAATACGAAGAATTATCTATGCAATAAATTTTACCATCGGTAGCCAATTGAAGTGCATAACCATTACCAGTTCCAATATCGATAGCAGTTGTAATAAATAATGATGGATCATCAACGTAATCTATATTATATTGCTTAATGGTGACCAGAGTAGATGTTCCTGTCTGATAAGAAATATAGGCAAATTTCGAGTCAGGGGAGAATTCAATATCATCCGGATTACGTCCAATATTTAGGTTGTATAAAAACTCTATTTCACCAGTCTCATCATTAAAATGACAAACTTCTACAATCTTGGGAGCCCAGTAACTTGAAAAAAGATACTTTTTATCATATGAAATCTTAATAAAACCTTCATCTGTAACTTCCCCTTCAATATCAGGTGCAGAGGACAATACCGGAATTTCATTTATTCCATTAGGGGAAATCAAAAACGCTGCAAAATTATCATCCCTAAACTTACGCGTAATTACCCAAATATCTCTTTTGTTGTTATGAAGTGTTGCCGTTACTTTATCAGCTGCATCCCAGGCATAATCCAATAAAATATTTTTTTCAATAACAGCACCATGCCCATTATTTTTGCTTATATCTATAATGTTATAATACAGGCCAAGGCCGTCGCCAAGATTTGGAGTCTTAAAAACAAAATACAAGGAATCGGATTCCGGCCATTGAACAATTAAATTACTTTGAAGTCCCCAACCGTTAACAAAATCAACACCATTTTCCATAGGTACGTGTTGCGAAGTATAGATAGTATCACTTTCGGAGTAAAATAGTAAATTACCAATTGAATCACTCATTGTACCTACTCCACCAAATGTACTTTCTGCTTGACCATTGTATAATACCTCTGGTATACCGAAATTGAAATTCAAGCCACAATTATGACCAAAATACCAACGGTCGGCTTGTCGTTGACAATATACATTGCTTGTGATTACAATAGTAGCTAAAAAACTTAATAGTATTATATTTATTCGATAAAACGACATAAATTGTTATTATGAAACCATTACAGGAAAATTTCCCTGTAATGGTTTAGGATGATTATTCCAAAGCACAGGGCAATGGAAATCCATTGTAAATATCTTCACAAGACTTTGACTGACTGTTGGAGTCTCTACATATTTGAGTTTGTCCAATAACACATCTTTTTACCACGACGGCTGTTACTTGGTAACATACTTGTTCATCTACTGTACAAACATGGTCAACATCAAAATCCCAACTCAGTGGGTCACTAGAAGATAGTATTTGACAATCAGAATGTATATCAGTCTGGGTACAGGTATTTCTAATCTGTATGCAAACAACATACTCATAATCACCAACAGTTGGACAACCATCACATTCATCAGTAAAAGTAACTGAAATAGTCCAATCTGCTGCGCTGGCTTCTTGTAAACCTGCAAAACTAAATAGCAATGCTATTGCTATAATTCCAAATAAATTTTTCATTTTTTCAAAGATTAAAATTAATAAATAATTGATAATGATGGCAAAAGGTATTTTTGTCACATTAAGCTCGCAAAACTTTAATTACCTTCTTGCTATCCAGTATTTATTTTATCTTTGCCGGTGACCTCCTTTCTTTGTTTTCGTTGTGATTCGTGTCATCTTCGTTAATATTTTAAGGGGGTTTTTGTTTTCAGGAAAAAGTAATTACTTGTACCCTCCTAATTATTAGTACCAAAATTACTGTTTTCTTATACTATTTTTAGAGATATTTTTCATGCCCCCCCCTAATTTATATCTATTCTAAATAACGAGTTTGTTTTCTCATAGGTTGTATAATTCAAAATTCTAGGGAGAAGGTAAATCTGTTTTGTTATTAAAGTCAGGATTATTTTGTGTGCAGTTGCAAAAATTTAAGCTTTTTTGGTTTTTTGTATCGGCTTTGCGGGTGAGAGAAAAACATAAAGTGCTTAAATGTGCGGTGGGTTTTCGCCTTGCTGCCAACGGGAGTCTGCGCACAAACTCTTCATTTTACCGATAAAGATACCATATTGTC
>CALCGQ010000075.1 GCA_937901015.1 uncultured Bacteroidota bacterium
CATAGTTTACATCATCTCTTTCGCCTTTAGCAGGAGCAGATATAATAACCTTTTTAGCACCGCTATCGTTAATGTGTTTCATCGCATCAGAAGGGTCAACAAATTCACCAGTGGCTTCTATTACCATATCTATTGCAAGATCTTTCCATGGTAATTTTGAAGGATCCGGTTCATTTAACACAATTACATTTTTACCATTAACAATTATGTGATTTCCATTGTGTTCCACGGTACCTGGGAATGCTCGTTGTACAGAATCGTATTTAAGCAAGTGTGCCAGATTCGCAGGGTCCGTCAGATCATTTATGGCAACTACTTCCATATTATCTTTCTCCTGAATTTTTCGGAAAGTAACTCTACCAATACGTCCGAACCCATTTATTGCGATTCTAATTTTCGACATGTTAAATAAATTTTGAGAGGCGAAATTAGGTATTTTATTAGTTTTGCAAGGAATTTATTATCATTTTTATATATACTGAAAAAGCTATGAGTTTTGAAACCAACTCCAATAATGAGATTGCACAATTAGTTGAAAATGAAAGCGCTGTATTAGTATACTTCTATAACAACAATTGTGCTCCTTGCATAAGTTTACGACCTAAAGTTGAGGCACTTGTTTCGAGCAGTTTCCCGCTTATGAAATTGGTGTTTGTGAACTCTGAAGAAAATCCTGCCATTCCCGCCTCATACAATGTTTTTTCAAATCCAACATTAATTATTTTTCTGGAAGGAAAAGAATATCGTCGGGATAGTAAATATATTTCAATTCCTCAATTGAGCGAGGCAATCGAGAGACCATATAATATGATATTTGAATAGATAATTTTTCTAATCAAGCTTATTGAATGAGGTTATATACCATCCATCAATGCATCCTCTAATTCATATTCTACTTCACGTAAGAATGTGATAGTATTATTGATTTCGTAATGCATAATCTTGTCTTCCTCTATGAATTTAACCCTTTCACGATATTGCTTAAGGAAGTTTTCTAAAAATTTTGAGGTTTGTTTTGGACGACGGAAATCCATTGCCTGGGCTGCATTGAATAATTCAATGGCAAGGATACGCTCAAGATTCTCAACTACTTTATAACCTTTAGTAGCCGCATTTGCACCCATACTAACATGATCTTCCTGACCTTGTGATGACTCAATTGAATCAACTGAAGCTGGTGTACACAATTGCTTGTTTTGATTAACAATTGAAGCAGCCGTATATTGAGGAATCATAAATCCTGAATTAAGGCCTGGGTTTGCAACCAAAAATGGTGGTAATCCTCTTTTACCATGTAGCAATTGATATGTTCGTCGCTCACTAATATTACCCCATTCAGCAGCAGCGATTGCCATATTATCGAGGGCAAGTGCAAGTGGCTGACCATGGAAATTACCACCAGAGATTATCAAATCTTTGTCAGGAAAGATCGTTGGGTTATCTGTTACAGCATTTATTTCAGCTGAGAATACTGAGCTTACATAATTTATTGAGTCCTTTGAGGCTCCATGCACTTGTGGTATGCATCTGAAAGAATAAGGATCCTGAACATGTTCCTTATACTGAGATATTAAACTGCTGTCAGATAGTAGGGTCCTAAACCTTTTTGCTGTTTGAATCTGACCCAGATGATGTCTAATTTGATGTAATTCATCATAGAAAGGTTCAATTCTACCATCAAATGCATCCAAAGAAATAGCTGCAATAATATCAGCTAATTCAGAAAGTTTGTAAAGTTTCAATAGAGAAGTTACTCCATAAGCACTCATGAATTGTGTGCCATTTAGTAAAGCAAGCCCCTCCTTCGACATTAAAGTTATAGGCTTAAGTTTCAGACTGTCAAGAGCTTCTTTTGCTGTCATTCTCTCACCATTGTGATAAACCTCGCCTAATCCAATTAATGGAAGAGACATATGTGCCAGCGGTGATAAATCACCCGATGCTCCAAGTGACCCAAGTTGATAAACAACGGGAATGATATCATTGTTAAAAAAATCTATAAGACGCTGAACAGTAGATAATTGCACTCCCGAATGCCCGTAGGAAAGAGATTGAACTTTTAGTAATATCATTAGTTTAACGATTTCACAAGGTACTTCATCGCCAACACCACATGCATGAGACTTTACTAAATTTTCCTGAAGTTTTCCAAGATCCTCCTTCGATATACTTTTATCATAAAGAGCACCAAATCCTGTATTGATACCATAAACAGGGTCATCTTCCCTCTGAGTTTTTTCATCAAGATAATTACGACAGATAACAATTTTCTCAGTTGATTCTTCTGAAAGCTGTATTTTATAATTGCCTTTTAATATATCGAAAACGGATCTGAAAGTTAATTTTTCAGATGTTATGGTGTGTACTTTTCCTGACATTGTGATAGGTTATTTTGTAAGTATTTCCAATAATTGATTAATGTTCACTTTTTGTTGTTCACCTGAAATCATATCCTTATAGGTATATAATCCAGTTTCCATTTCTTCAGCTCCAATTAATAATACTGAAGGTATAGATTTTTGATCAGCATATTTCATTTGTTTTTTCATTTTAGCTGATTCAGGATATAATTCAGATGCTATTCCTACTTCACGTAGCTTTTTAAGGACCTGTAGACAGTGTTTTTCTTCATCTTCACCAAAATTTACAAGCATAATTTTTGATGATGCACTACTTTCTGGTGGGAAAAGTTCAAGTTCGTTCATTACATCATAAACTCGGTCGGCACCAAATGAGATTCCAACTCCGGATACATCAGGGAGGCCAAATATTCCAGTAAGATCGTCATATCTTCCACCTCCACAAATACTTCCGATCTGCATGTCCTTTGCTGCAACTTCTATTATTGCACCAGTGTAATAATTTAATCCTCTGGCTAATGTTAAATCAAACGACCATTTGTTTTTTAAATCAAGATCTTTTAGATGTTTCAGAACTGTCATTAGCTCATTAATACCTTTCATGCCGATTTCTGATTCCGCTAGTATTTCCATAAGCTTTGGAAATTTATCTTTAAGCAAACCTTCTAGTCCAAGAATTGGCTGCAGCTTTTCAATAGCTTCTTTAGATAATCCTTTTGCGGCTAACTCCTCATTGACCTTTTCCAGACCAATTTTTTCGAGTTTGTCAATTGCAACTGTTATATCTATTATCTTATCTGACTCTCCAATTACTTCCGCAATACCGCTTAGAATTTTCCTGTTATTAATTTTTATTACTGCATTAATTCCAAGTTTATCGAATACTTCATCAATTATTTGAATTAATTCAATTTCATTGATAAGAGAGTTGCTACCAATTACATCTACATCACATTGGAAAAACTCACGATACCTTCCTTTTTGTGGCTTGTCGGCTCTCCAAACAGGCTGAATCTGATATCTTTTAAAAGGGAAAGTTATATCATTTCGGTTTTGAACAACATATCTTGCAAATGGAACTGTAAGGTCATATCTAAGTCCTTTCTCACAAATATTTGTTGTAATCCTATTAAGGTTTGGATTCACAAAATCTTCAGGTGCTGTTCTTTTAAGGAAATCCCCTGAATTCAGTATTTTAAATAATAATCGATCACCCTCTTCACCATATTTTCCTGTAAGTGTGTTCAGGTTCTCCATAGCCGGAGTCTCTATTGGCTGGTAACCATATTTCTTAAAAACATTCCTGATTGTATCAAAAATGTAATTTCTCTTGTTCATTTGCTGTGGAGAGAAATCTCTTGTTCCTTTTGGGATTGATGGTTTTTGAGCCATGGTATTTATGATTCTTATGAAAAATGATTGAAATCAGTACTAATAATTGAGGCGCAAAAGTAGTAATTATTGAAACATAGTTTTAATATCATCGCAATATTAACTTAGCTATGAAAATTCTATGAAAACAATATGGTTTAAAGTTTACCTAGGTGTATCTGGTACGTAAACAAATAGTTATGGTATGATTAATATATCTTCCAATTTTCGTTTTGGAACAAAATGAACACCTACATTATTTTCAAAATAGTTAATAGACCCGGTGCTATCAATATCGGTTATTTCAACATCTTGATTTGGATGGCCAATGGCAATTACTTGTATTATTTCAATGTTTGGAGGAAGGTTGAAGTATTTTGAGATTGCATATCTGTTAACAGTTCTAATAATACATCCACCAAGCTGGTTTTCAACAGCACCAAGCAATATTGTTTGGGCTGATATTCCGGCATCAATCATTGCATTTTCATTCAAGTTTGTATCAATACACATTATTATATATGCAGGTGGTTTTTCATCTTCAGACGGACCATCCCAATCCTTTAAATACCATGCCCATTTAAGTTGACTAAACACGAAATTCGTATCATGTTCTTTTGTGGCAAGCACATATTTCAATGGTTGTTGGTTCTTCGATGAAGGTGTGAGCCGAGCTAATTCAATTAGGTTTGATAATTCCTGAATCGATACTTTCTTATCATTGTGAAATTTTCTATAACTCCTGTTTTTTAGTACTAGATCTTTAATCATCGTTAGCTTTCATTTATGATAATGTGTAGTTTTTCTGTAGCCATCTCCCAACTATGATTTGCATGAACAAAGTCATAACCATGCTGGGCTATTCTATTATAGTCTTCTTTATTATTCAATAACCTGATAATGTGGTTTGCCAATTCCTCCGCAGTATTACCCACTAGGATTTCTTTATCATTTTTCGCTGCTAAAGCATCATTGGCGAGGGTAGTAGTAATGGATGGAACCTTCATCGACATTGCCTCGAGTAGTTTATTTTGCAATCCTGTACCAATTCTCATTGGAGCAATAAAAATCCTGGAACTTGAATATGCATCTCTAATATCATCCATCCAGCCGGTTACTTTGATTTTGTCATTTTCCAATGCGCAAACTTTTTTTGCAGGACTTGCACCAGCAAGCAGCAGTTTCGCTTTTGGTAACTTAAGCCAAACCAACGGCATAATTGAGTTAGCCAGAAATTCTGCGGCATCAACATTTGGAGGATAGCCCATATTACCTGTGAAGGCTATATCGAATTTCTTTTCCTTATCCATTGGCTTGAAAAAGGAATGATCTACGCCATTGGGAACCACATGAATATCTTCTTTATCAGGATGGGGGATAAGGTTTCTATCAGGGATTGAAATGATAGTTTTATTGTCGAAAATATCGAAAACGGCTTTTTCATAAGCCAGAAGACGATTGTACTCAAGATCATAAACGGGTTTTGAGAATACCGAAACCTTCTCCATTCTTCTCTTAATGCCATGAGATAGAACATCTTGATAATCAACTGTTTTTTTGATTGGAGAATTCTTGAGATATTCGGTAGTTCTAATGAATTGACAATACAAATGATCTGGTTTATAAGTCTCGATCAATCGGTTTATTTCCTTTGCAGCTTTATTACTATAAAAATATCCTGTTTGAACAGGAAGGCGACCAAGTAATGCTCGTAGCATATTCCAATAGCGTACATGTATAGGAAGGTCTAAGAAATTTATTGAAAGGCAATATGGTTGTAATTTGCTAAATGCTTTTTGCTTATCAAGCCCCGATAAAGGGTTTAATGCGCAAAGAATTATTTCATTTTTTTTGGAAAGCTCCTTAATCTGGTGAAAAGCACGAAGTTTATCACCTTTCTCAAGAGGATATGGAACCCTAGAAAGCAAAACAAAAATTCTCATAGCAATGCTGCATTTGTATATTTAGCGATGCAAAGATAATTGAGAATTTTAAAGTTACTATAATGTGGAAGGAAATGTTCTACTTTTAGAATTTACTGTTCGAACTATCTAATCTAATAACAACTCAAAAACCAGATAACCCCGACAACCTGACAACTTGATAACAATGACAACAACTCCAACCTGACAACCCCCTAACTACATTACTTCCTTATAAAACTCTATCAAATTACTAGCAAGTTTTGATTTATTATGATCCTCATTAATTAATTTGCTGGCATCTTTCCCAATTTTATTGCACAGTTTTTCATCAGATGCAAGAGTAGTTATTGCTTCAACAAAAGAACTAATATCATCAGCAATCATAATATTTTGACCATTTGAATAATTAATCCCCTCTGCACCAATTGAGGTTGATATTACAGCTTTACCAAGAGCCATACTTTCGATTATTTTTATTCGTATACCACTTCCAGAAAATAATGGTGCGATAGATATGGTTTTCGAATTAATGAATTCTTGTGCATCCGGAACTTCTCCTACCACAACTACGTTGTCTAACTCCAAACTGGTTAACCATTGTGGCATTTCTCTTCCAGCAAGGTAAAGTTTTAAACTAGGAAGTTCTTCATTCACTCTGGGCCAAACATTGTCAAGAAACCACTTAATACCTTCTTCATTTGGAATCCAGTTCATCGCTCCGATATGAAAAATTGCATGTTCTCTTTTTTTGTCAGGCTTTCTTACAAATGCCCCAGTATCCACGCCAAAGGAAATCGTTCGAACTGGTTTATTCGAGTTCTCTTCAAAGTATGAAGCATCTTTTGAAGATATTGGGACTATTCCATCATATTCAGAAATAATATTGTCCTCATATTTTTTTAGCGTATTGGCAAGATGAGAAAGGTAGGCCTTTTTGAGTGGGTTACTAGTAATTGATGCCACTCTTTTCCAAATAAGATGTTCAATATTGTGAGCTCTTAGAAATATTGATGCATTTGAGTATTTTCTTATTGTTGGTATATATGGAGACATGAACAATGTTTCAATTTGCACAATATCAAAACTTTGATTAGCTAATACCTCTTTCAACTTGTCATCAAATTTAGATGAAATAAACCTTTCAACATGATATGATTTCCCTGTGAAGAGATTCAGAAAGGCATTCACAGGCTTGATCCCCAGATCTATATAGACTAATTCGATTTTAGTTTTTTCTTTGTATTCAGATGGGATATCCTTTGGGTTGAAATTATATTTGTTGGTATTGATGGCAAGGACTTTAACTTTATGTCCTTTTTCAATAACACCCTCAATTATATTGTTCATTGCAATTGGTCCTCCTTCGCGTGGTGGCCATGGGGATTTATTGCAAATAAAGAGAAAATTAAGTTTTTTGTCCATCAGGATTCCAGTTTTTTCTTGGATTTGAATTTCTTAAAAAACTTACTCCAACTTTCTGTATCCATAAGTTGGGCATCTGTTGTAGCTTTATAGGTTAGAAACAATCCCAGTGGAAGCACAACCAAGGTTGAAAGCCAAAGACCAAACTCTACATTCCATTCACCTGTTTTTGCAGCTTTCTCACCAGTCATAGAAATAATATGGTAAAGCACAAAGAATATAATGGATACAACAACTGGAAGTCCGAGTCCGCCTTTTCGAATAATTGCACCTAAAGGAGCTCCTATGAAAAAGAATATAAAACATGCGATTGACAGCTTAAACTTTTGATGCCATACAACTTCATGTTTTGTAATTATCTGTTTTCTTGTTTTTAATTCCTTGTTAAATGCCAGTATATTTTCTTTGGCTGAACGTGCACTTCTTAGAGCGGCATTAAGTATTTCTTTTCTGTTACCAATTTCGAAATTGCTCAATATTGGCATTTCGATGGAATCGAGTCTTACTGATGAATTTACAACTGGAATAATAGCAAATGTATCACCTATATAAGAATATTTTTTAAGAAAATTGTTAAGATATCTATCCTTTGAAGCTATATGCTTATTACTCAACGAGTCAATACTATGATTGAGTTGTTGAATATTGAGCATCGAGTAATGAGTCTTAAACAATTCTTCATTGGTACGATTTAGCTGAAACTGACTTAAGTCGAAGTTTAGAATTTGTTTTTTAAAGCTGGTGGCTTCAAACGGACGTGTAATCCGATATCTGGCGACATTGGTAACATCATTATAGGTATTCCCATCATAAAGTGTAAAAATCAGGTTTTTATGATCACCACTTAGGTTCATGGTACCTCTCTCAGCTGTTGTAACGGTGACGTTCCCCTGATTCTTCGAATGGTTATAAATCTTTACATCATATATGGTCTTATTATCCTTTGCTTTCTTACCAACTCTTATAACAAAACCTTCTAAGCCATGGTAGTAGATCCCCTCACTTATATTAAATGCCAGCTTCTGCTGGCGTACATCATAGAGCAGCGACCCAAACTTAAGATTTGCCACCGGCAGGACATAATTAGAAAATAGAAATGCTGCGATACTTAACATAAACGAAAGTATAATTAGCGGTTTCATTGCTTTCCTAAGGGAAATGCCAGCAGCCTTCATTGCAACAAGTTCATAATGCTCTCCCATATTGCCAAAAGTCATCAGCGAAGACAGAAGTATTGCGAGTGGCAATGCAAGTGGGACAAATGTTGACGAAGCATAAAACATGAGCTTGGCAATGATATACCACTCAAGGCCTTTTCCAACAAGATCATCAATATACTTCCATAAAAATTGAAGAAGTAGTATAAATAGAGCTATGAAAAAAGTAAACACAAAAGGTCCTAGATAGGATTTAAGCATGTATATGTTTAATTTCTTCATATGAATAAAAAGTCGTGCAAATATAGTTACAAATTCATTGAGATAAATCTAATATAGCACTACAACCAGTAACGTACTTAAGATTATTTGATTGTCTTATTAACAATATTTACCTTAAGAGCAAAAATTACCCTTTCTTGAATAGTGCCAAGTTGCATTTTTATATCAAAGTAGATAATCTCTAAAGATGTAGTTACCTGATTATTATGAGCAATAAGTTTTAATAACTGTATTTTATGGAAAGGTAATGGATTAAAATTGTAAATCTTTATTGGATTTTATTGGGGTCCAGTGCAACGTTTGTCCGATAAAAAGCATCTCATTATTTATAACTTATTTAAAGTAATTGATTAGAATGGGCTGTATGCTAAATATATTATATTTGCTCGCTTTTTCTAAAAGAAAAGAAATTAACTATTTGTAAACTTAATTTTAAAGAATCATGAAAAAATTACTACTATTTGTATTAGTTTTTGGAATTGGTCTTACTTCAGTTGCACAGATTAAACATGTGTTAAGAAGTACTACAGCTCCAAAAACTGATGTGCTAATGGAAAACGCTCCAAAAAAAGCACAAACTGTAATGGTTGGTGAAGAGCCAACAACAAAAACAGGGAAAATTAAAGGTGTTGATGCTACTTATGTACCAATAGGTGTTTCTGGTAACGCTTACGGTTTATATGGCAATCCTAGAACTTACCTTTGGGCTGACCCTAACATCAACAGTGTATCTTTTATTCACCGTATGACAGGTGGTGTAGAAGTTGATGGTAACAGTCGTTTTGCATATGATGTATCTACTGACGGTGGATCTACATGGACAAATAACACACAAGTATATACTCCAACTGGTCCTGGTCCCCAGTATCCACAAGATGGTGGTAGATATCCTCAAAATGCAATTATCAATCCTGAAGGAAATACAGATCCTGCAAATGCATACCTAACTTACTTTGGCCCAACCCTTGATAACACAAATGGTAACTGGGGTGGTATAGGTTACGGATCAAATCCATTAACATCAACTGATCCTGCAACTCCTTCACAAACTAACTTAACTTCCGGTGGTGATGTATGGCGTTTAATTCCTGATGCATATACAGTAACTACAAAAGGTGAAGCTTGGTATGTTGACGGTAACTACGAAGGTGCTGATTATGTATATAATGGTACAATTATCACAGGTAGAGGTGGCATCGAAGATGGTGAATTAGTATTGACTGAAGAAATTTATGATATGCTAGGAAACGCAGATGGTATCAATGATATGAAAATTGCTTTTGGTCCTGACGGTATGACTGGTTATATTGTAATTATGAGTGATGTTGTGAGTGATCCAACCCCTTATACTTCTTTTCACCCAGTTCTTCTAAAAACAACTGACGGTGGTGACTCTTGGAGTGACCCTATTGACGTTCAGTTTGGTGGTGTTGATGGTATTGAATCATTAAAATACTACTGGTCAGATGAAATCTTAGAAAGCATTGATATTTATGGTCCTGGTTTTAACAGAGACGAAGTATATTACAACATGGGATTCTCAGTTGATATTATTGTTGACGGACAAGGTAACCCACACATTACAGGTATTATAGCTATCGGTTCTGAAGATGGTTGGTATCCTGGAGAAGGAACAATGGCAACATGGCATGTATTTTCACCAGATGGTGGAACAACATGGGATGCTACTGCTCTTTACGACAATATTTTCTTTGATGGAGATATAGGTGGACTAGGTATCTGGAATCGCCCTTACGCTGGTTCTACTTACGATGGACATTACCTATTTTTCTCATGGATTGATACTGATTTAGATGGTGCTGAAGCTAATACTAACCCTAACATTTTTGTTGTAGGTTATGATTCAGAAGATCACGTTTATACAGAAGTTGATAACGTAACTGAACTAAGCCTTTACTGGTTTAGCGCATTCTACGGATCAATGTCACAATATGTATTCGCAACTGAAAATGGTAATGCATGGACATGTGAAATTCCATTTATGTTTACAGAATACACTAACCCAGGTGTACCTGAAGAAGAAATGAACTTCTACTATATTGATGGATATACAATTGATATGGCCGTAGGAATTGGTGACAATGAAGAACTAGCTGATTTCTCAGTAGCTCAAAATTCACCTAACCCAGCAGTTAATAACACTAGTA
>CALCGQ010000076.1 GCA_937901015.1 uncultured Bacteroidota bacterium
TCCGCTTGTTGAGGGCTTACTATAATACGTTCTTCCTTATATAAACCTGCTTCACGAATATCTTTTAATTCATTAATTAGATGATCTTTGATTTTTCCGTACATGACTATATTTCTATTGATTTTTTTTAGAATTAATCCTCAAAAGTAATAAAACTATGCATGTTACTTAGGAAACTGATTTATTTAGAATTAATCAACAAATTACCGACCTTTGCAGAAATTTTGATCACATGAAAATTGCCGCATTGGTTTCAGGTGGGGTTGACAGCTCCGTTACAATTCCCTTATTGAAAGATCAAGGATTTGATCCTCATATTTTCTATATAAAGATAGGTATGGAAGATCAGGATTCTTTTATGGATTGCCCATCAGAAGAGGATATTGAGATTACAACATGGATTGCGAAAAAATATAATTGCAAATTTGACATTGTCGATTTACAAAATGAATACTGGTCTTCTGTTGTAAAATACACCATCGAAACAGTAAAAAAAGGACTTACTCCAAACCCTGATATCATGTGTAATCTTCTTATCAAGTTTGGTGCATTCAACGATAAACATGGACATGAATTTGACAAAATAGTAACTGGTCATTATGCCTCAAATTATGAAACCAAAGAAGGTGTTTTTTTAAGTACAGCAGCAGATCGCGTTAAAGATCAAACGTATTTTCTTGGTCAAATCACATATCAGCAGCTTCAGAAGACCATGTTTCCAATAGGTGATATTCCAAAATCAAGGGTTAGAGAAATCGCATCTGAAATGAAACTCCCAAGTGCAGGTAGACCTGACAGTCAGGGCATTTGTTTCCTTGGTAAGATAAATTATAGTGAGTTTATTAAAAACCAAATAGGTGAGAAACCTGGTGAAATCAGAGAATTGGAAACCAATGCTATTCTAGGAGAACACAAAGGTTTTTGGTTTCATACCATAGGTCAGCGACGTGGCCTTAAGTTAAGTGGTGGACCTTGGTTCGTGGTTAAAAAAGACATTGAAAATAATATTGTTTACGTTTCCAAAGGCTACGATCCCATATCACGATATGGTGATATTATAAAAATTGAAGATATTCACTTTCTTAACCCAAACCATAATTATAATGGGTTGGATGAGATCAAGTTCAAAATTCGTCATCAGCCAGAGTTTAACTCTGGAGTACTACTTCAATCTGAGATGAGAAATGAAATCAAAAGCGACACTCAAATTTCTGGAATTGCTCCCGGACAATTTGCCGTAATTTATGATAAAGAGGAAAAAACATGCATCGGTAGTGCTGTGATTTCAGAAAGATAGTTTACTCCTTCAAGTATATACCCAAAGGAGCAAACTATTAAATCTACGACATTAGATCCCTTTCAACATCTTTATCTCCACGTCCTGATAAATTAATTATGCTAATATCATCAGGGCTCTTTCCGTCTAATATTTTCATTGCTAGTGAAATTGCATGAGATGATTCTATGGCAGGAATAATTCCCTCAGTTCTGGATAACAACCCAAATGCAGCAATCGCTTCATCATCGGTTACCAGATGATAACTTGCCCGCTTTGCATCTTTAAGAAGTGAATGCTGAGGACTTATTCCAGGATAATCTAATCCTGCAGCAATTGAATGTGTTGGATAGACATTATCATTTTCATCAGTTAATGCATAAGAATAAGTACCCTGAAAAACACCAGGCTTACCCATACTTAGAGTCGCGGCGGTTTCTCCAAATATGGCTCCATTACCTCCTCCTTCAGCAGCATAAATTGATACACTTTCATCATAGAGAAACTCGGAAAATAACCCTATGGCATTGGATCCTCCACCGATACATGCAAATAAATTATTTGGTAGTTTTCCTTCAGCTTCCATTAGTTGTTTTTTAGCTTCTTTACCAATAATACTCTGAAAATAGCCTACCATAGTTGGATACGGATGTGGCCCTACCTGTGAGCCTAGAAGGTAGAAGACGTCAGGATTTTCAATATAGTATCCCAAGGCGGCATCCACAGCATCCTTTAAAGTACCTCGTCCTTCATTTGTTAGAATAATCTCAGCACCTAATAGTTTTATTCTACTCACATTCATTTTCTGTCTTTCGGCATCTTTAGCTCCCATGAATATTTTACATTTTATCCCAAATAATGCAGCCGCTGTTGCAGTTGCAACTCCATGCTGACCAGCACCAGTTTCAGCCACAACTTCTGTGGCTCCCATCCTTTTGGCAAGTAGAATCTGTCCGATGGTATTATTAATCTTATGTGATCCAGTATGGTTAAGATCCTCTCTTTTCAGATATATCTTGGAACCCGCTAACTTTGAAAGGTTTTGAGCATAATAAAGTGGTGAAGGTCTCCCCACAAATGATTTCAGATAATAAATATATTCTGTTTCAAAATCTGATTCTGAGGTTACCTTGTAAAATACATCAGCTAAATTATTCAATTTTCCTTCTAGCACTGGAGGTACATACATACCACCATATTCACCAAATAAACCAGCTTTTGAATCAAATTTCTGTGCAATTATTTTATTTTCTATTATTGTATTCATTGTTTTATAGTTTAAAGTTTTTGTAATAGTCTCATAGCAGCTTAATTCTTTAGTTGTAATAAAGAAAGTCTATGCCATCGGAAGATTGTTCTCCCTATCCAACGTTGAATATCTTTTAACATATTTGAAACATAATTAAATAAAAAAAGCCGTCTCATTTTGAAATGAGACGGCTTACTATATCAGTTATACAATAGTGAACTACACAACAAAATTTTCCATACGGAGAATATTACTGTGCCACCACCAATTGTTATTTGTCATAAAATTCATTGCTGCAAATATATCAAAGTATTGAATTATACAAGAAATTAATAATATTTATTTTCAATAAGATAATTACTCACATAGTCGAATACCCCAGCTTCAAGTGATATAAACTCCTTATTATAACCTGCAGCTATTAGTTTATTCATATTTGCTTCGGTAAAATATTGATATTTATCGCGGATATCTTCAGGAGTATCAATGAATTCTATATTTGGATCGATTTCCATTGCCATGAATGTAGCTGTGGCAAGATCGACAAAAGAACGTGCTTTTCCCGTACCAAGATTATATAATCCTGAATCGGGTTTCTCCTTAATTAAGAAAACAATAACATCAACTACATCTTTTACATATACAAAATCACGCAGCTGCTCTCCATCTTTAAAATCAGGATTATGTGATCTAAATAACTTAACCAATCCGGTTTCATTAACCTGACCAAAAGCATGTAAAATTACAGATGCCATCCGATCTTTATGATATTCATTTGGTCCATAAACATTAAAGAATTTAAGTCCTGCCCAAAATGGTGGTTGAGTATCCTGTTTAAGAGCCCAGCTATCAAATTCATTCTTTGATTCACCATATGGATTCAATGGTACTAATTTATCTACAATATTATGATCATCGTTATAACCAAATTCCCCAAGTCCATATGTAGCAGCAGATGATGCGTATATCAATGGAATATCAAAGTTGCTGCACCTTTTCCATACTTGTTTGGTATATTCCAAATTAAGTACATTTAATACCTCTTTATCAAATTCAGCTGTATCAGTCCTTGCCCCAATGTGAATTACAACATCAACATTTGAATTATATTCATCAAACCACTGAAAGAAATCATCTCTATGAATCTTCTTTATAAACTTTTTTTCAGCTAGGTTACGATTTTTCCGCTCGTTACTAAACTCATCAACAAGTATTAGGTTTGTATAACCATCACGATTTAAACGCTCCACCATCACACTACCAATAAATCCAGCTGCTCCTGTAATAACTATCATAATTTAATTTTCCTCAAAAATATGCTAATTCTATAAATAAGATGCTTTTTATACTTTGTATGCCTATTGTTTCCATTTATCACTAATTTTGTTAATCGACTATTAACAACTTATTTTATTTAAATAATAAAAATTAATGTTATGAAAAAGCATGTACAGTTACTCACATCATTTCTAATTTTTTCTTTTTTAACAATCTCCATTGGAGTTGCTCAGATAAGTAACGGAGGAACTCCATATAGTAGTATGTTTCAAACTAACAATAATTATGAAGAATTGGTTTTTTCATCACCTGATCTTCAAACTATAACAACGGAGGATCAAATTAATGACGCTGAAAACCCAAATGCTCCCCATAGAATGGGTGTTAGTGTGAAAATTAACAAGAATAATCATAACTCAGGAACTTGGACTGATATAGAAGGAGTTGGCAAAATTTGGAGGTTGCAACTAGAAATTCCAGAGGCACTAGCATTGGGAGTATACTACGATGATTTTTTTATTCCGCCAGGAGGCGAGCTTTTCCTTTATAACCATGACAAAACTCAAGTATTAGGAGCTTATACAAGTCTAAATAATCCAGAGGACAAACTTTTTGCCACGGAGTTTATTGAAGGTGATGTGGTGATTCTGGAATATTTTCAGCCAAATGAAATAATAGATGAAGCAGTAATTAGTATAAGTGAAGTAGCTTATGCTTATCGTGAAATTGACTTTATTTATAACCATGAAAGAAGCTCATGGTACTGTATGATAAATGTAGCTTGCGAAGAAGGAGATAATTGGGAGAATCAGATAAAAGGTGTTGCACGAATGTCAATTAAAATAGGAGGCAGTTATTACTGGTGTTCCGGATCATTGATTAACAATACCAGTAATGACAGAACCCCGTATTTCCTTTCTGCTGCTCATTGTGGTGAGGGGTCTAATTCAAATGATAGAAATCAATGGATTTTCTATTTTAACTATCAGGCTTCAACATGTAGTGGGAATAATAGCTCATCTAATTCAATTACAGGATGTGCTTTGCGTGCGCGTGATGGTAGTTATGCTGATGATGGTTCCGATTTTGATCTTGTAGAATTTAACGGTTCCATTCCAAATTCATACGATGTGTATTATAATGGCTGGAATAGAACGAATTCAGCAGATGATGCTGGAAGTGGAGTTGGGATTCATCACCCTGCAGGCGACATAAAGAAAATATCCACATATGACACACCTCTTCAGCCATCAACATTTTGGAACGGACTGCCCTCACATTGGAAATTATTATGGGCTGAAACGATAAATGGCAAATCAATAATGCAAGGTGGTTCATCAGGATCACCCGTATTCGACAGCAATGGACTAATTATGGGCGACTTAACAGGAGGTTTTGAATCAAACTCTTGTACTACTCCTTCTCCTGCATATTATGGAAAAATATGGTATTCATGGGACCAAAATGGGTCAACAGCAGCAACAAGGCTAAAGGATTGGTTAGACCCAGATAATACAGGAATTGAAAAACTTCAGGGTGTTTCATGGGAAATTATTCCACCTGTGGCCGATTACATTGCTAGCTCAACAATTATTACACAGGGTGACACTGTTTTCTTTACTGACTTATCAGAACCAGGTGTTATGGAATGGGATTGGGTATTTGAAGGTGGTAACCCATCCACATCATCAGAAAAAAACCCTTATGTTATTTTTCCAGATACTGGATATTTTGATGTAAGTCTCACTGTTGTAAATGCTGATGGTTCAGATTCAGAAATCAAATCTGATTATATCTACGTACAACCAATGAGCCTTCCAGTAACTGATTTCGAAGCAAATATTACAATGGTTCAACCCGGTGGCAATGTCTCTTTCAGCGACCTCACTACTGGCGATCCAATTGAATGGGAATGGACATTTGTTGGAGGTTCACCAGCGACTTCAGCAAATCAAAACCCAATTGTTAGGTACAGCACCATAGGAGTTTATGATGTAACTCTTGTTTCCACAAATTTAGGAGGATCGACAACTATGATAAAAGAAGATTATATTATTGTAGGAGCCGTTGATATTAAAGAACAGCCATCAAATACTTTTACTATTTTTCCGAATCCTGGAAATGGAATTTTTACAATTATATTAGATAATATTGATACTCATGATGGATGGATTCAAATAGCTGATAATGAGGGAAACATCATTAAAGAGATGGAGCTAAGTAGTCAAGACAAAAAGATGATTCTTAATTTGACAGATACACCATCTGGATTATATATAGTTAGATTGTTTGATGGTAATAATGTGTATTCAGAAAAAATATCATTAATTAGGTAAACTAATAATCCCTTAAAATACGTTCCAATAAATAGCTTAACATTAATATGGTAAATCACAGAATTCTAACAATACTATTTACAATTTGCTTTGGATCATTGGTAGGTCAGATTAATTATAATATGATTCCTGAATCTAAAAAGCAGAGGTTAGAGTCTGTGCTTAATAAAGTTAAGATTGAAAATACTAAGCAGATTTCACCAAAACCTTCGAAATACTCACCTCCACAGGCAGGTTATACGATTCCGCTACAGAAGGAAATCAATAATTCTGGTAAATGGAATAAAACAAAAGATGGTTATGTTTGGCGAATATCACTTAAAGTTACTGGTGCCGAGTCTCTTAATTTATATTTCAGAAATATTAATCTACAAGAAAATGAAGAGATATTTGTTTATGGGCCGTCGTACAATAATATTCAAAGTATCGTAAAAATTGAAAAAAGAAATGTTTGTACTGATTTCATATTGGGTGATGAGATTATAATTGAGTTTAATTCAACTAGTCAATACAAAGTTCTTCCCTTCACAATAAATGAAGTTGGTGTACTTCTGGCAGATACTGACCGTGGTTTTGGTGATGCGGGTATATGTGAGGTTCATGTTAACTGTTCTGAAGGTTCATCTTGGCAAGATGAAAAGAAAGGTATTGCCAGAATACTGGTTAAAGAAGGCTCTCTTACATTTTGGTGTACAGGTTCACTTATAAACAATACTAATAATGATGGCACACCTCTATTTTTAACAGCCAACCATTGTGGTGAAGATGCTGATTCAACAGACTACTCTGAGTGGTTATTTTATTTCAACTTTGAATCAGAAAGTTGTGGCCAGCCTGTTTTTCAACCTGAACACAACACAATATCAGGGTCTACATTGTTGGCAAAGAGCAAACTAGAAACCTTTAACGGTTCAGATTTTAAACTTTTGAGATTAGCTCAGGAGGTGCCTTTGGATTTCACTCCGTATTACAATGGTTGGGACAGAAGTAATCAATCCTCATCCTCGGGAGTCACAATTCATCATCCTCAGGGTGATGTAAAGATGATCTCAACTTATACACAATCATTAACATCAACCAAATATGATAATACAAGTCCAAATCAAGAAGGAGAGTATTGGATGGTATATTGGGCGGAAACAACAAATGGACATGGTGTTACTGAGGGAGGATCATCGGGAAGCCCAATCTTTAATAATGACGGAAATATAATTGGTGCCTTAACAGGCGGTAGAGCATCATGCTCTTATGAAAATCAACCAGACTTTTACGGAAAACTAAGTTATTCCTGGGATACTGACTTAACTGATTCAACAACAAACCTGATGTATTGGCTAGATCCACTATCAACAGGTACTGAAAAATTAAAGGGGACTAATCTGGATTCAACTAATATTTTTGCAGGGTTTTCTGCTGATCCTAAATCAATCCTAGTTGGCGAATCAGTAGAAATAATAAATAGCTCTTATGGAAATATCAGTAACTACAGCTGGTATTTTGAAGGTGGTAATCCCGAGTATTCTGAATTAGAGTACCCCGGTTATATCAGATATGACCAGGCAGGTGACTTCAATGTGAGACTAATTGTATCTTCTGCTGATGCTTCAGATACTCTAATAGCAGAAAACTATATAAAGGTACTTCCAAATCTGTCACCTAACCCTAGTAAAGGCAAAGTAAGACTTTCATTTGGCGGATCAGTTCCCAATGGTTACTCAATAAGAGTATTCAATGTTTATGGCCAAGAAACTGCTTTTAAAATTGATGAATCTGGTGACAATTATATTATAATTGATCTAATGCCTGTTAGTGATGGTAATCATATAATTAGTTTCTCATCACCTGAAATTAATACGACTTATAAGGCTGTTGTAATTAAAAACTAGTCCTCATTGAATTCATCTCGATGTGATGTGTAGCCATCCCATTTATTAAGAACTTCTTTCATATCAGAAGGAAGCTCCGACTCAAAATGCATCGATTTACCAGTTGTAGGATGAATGAACCCCAATGATCTGGCATGTAAAGATTGACGAGGTATAATCTTAAAACAGTTTTGTGCAAACTGCTTATACTTTGTAAACGTGGTTCCTTTTAATATGCCGTCACCTCCATATCTAGCATCATTAAACAGTGGGTGTCCTAAAAATGTAAAATGAGCTCTTATTTGATGTGTTCGGCCAGTTTCCAATTTACATTCAACATGAGTAACATAACCGTATCTATTTAATACCTTATAATGTGATATTGCAGGCTTACCATACTCACCATCTTTAAAAACAGTCATTACTCGTCTGTCTTTGAGGCTTCTACCAATATGACCCTCAATCACACCTTTATCTTCAATCACATCACCCCACACAAGCGCCTCATATGCCCTATCAACAGTATGGTCAAAAAATTGCTTTGCCAACTTAGTTTGGGCCATTTCATTTTTGGTCACTAACAACAACCCTGAGGTGTCCTTATCGATTCGGTGAACAAGGTAACCAAATCCATTCTCAACATTTTTTTGATTAGTTTTCTCAAAATAATGCATCAAACCATGAAGCAAGGTTCCTGTATAATTTGCATGACCAGGATGGACCACTAATCCTGCTTGCTTATTTATTACTATAACATCATCATCTTCATAAACAACTTCAAGGGGAATATCTTCTGGAAAAATCTCAACATCACGCGGAGGATAGGTCATTACAACTGAGATATTGTCGTTGGGACGAACCTTGTAATTAGATTTCACAGCAGCACCATCAACCAGTATATTTCCAGCTTTGGCGGCCTGTTGAACCTTATTACGGCTTACATTTATGATTTTTCCAAAAAGGAACTTATCAATTCTTATGGGAGTTTGTCCGGGATCAACAACAATATTATGATGTTCATACAAATCATAGCTTTCTTCAGAATTATCCGTTAATTGCTCTTCACTCATTATTTAATAATTAGTTTAGTTGAATACTGCACTGCACCACTTTGAACTTTCACCACATAGATGCCAGGTGAAAGACTACTTGTATTAATTCTTGAGCTAATTCCTGACTGCTGGTAAACCAACTGTCCGTAGATATTCATTATTACTAGTTCAGCTTCGGGGTTATCTGATAATTCACCGTTTCCAATAGAGAAATATGAAGATGTGGGATTTGGATATACTTTGAGTTCATTTATTTTATTCTCGGCTATATTTTCATCTGTTGACAGAATCATATTTGCCCCAATTATTGGTCTCATTAACAATGCACCAGAAACAGTTGAAGAGTGCCATTCATTCAAATAATAAGCAAATATCCTATCTTGCTTATTATTGTTTTTGTCCATTCCTATATTAAAGTATTCTTTTCTAATTTGTTCAAATCCAACATAAACTGTCCCTACTACCTTTAACGGCACATCGAGCATGTAGGGATAAAACGCATAAAGTCCTTTTTCCCAGGAAACTTGCTCACCTTCTTGCCTGTATAATTCTTCACCGGGTTTTCCATTATTATCGCTCCATACAACTAGGTCAAAATAAAATTCATTTGCATCGTTGTGGGTACGATTAAAATACATCTGAATACCCCATAAAGTATCAGCCATGTTTAGGGTAAACTTATAGGCTATTTTACCGATATCACTGTTAATCCCATATCCTGCCTCAGGTGTACCATCATCATAAGCATAATAGTTATAAAAACCTTGTTTATAAATTGCTGAATCAACAATTGAGCTCTGGTCAGACGAATCACTTATATAATGAGTTATAATGAATGACGTTGTATCCATGTCATAGTTAATGGCAAACAGAGCATTTACCGGAGGACATGCATGGGCTGATCCACAACCAACACACTCCTGAAATCCTACCTCGTAGAATGGTTTTAAGTTACAGCTTCCTCCATCATAAGAATAACTAAAATTTGTACCAACTTGTTTTACATTATATGAGTATTTGGTATTATGCTCAATATTATCAAGGTTTGATATAAACATATTAAAATCTGGCCTTGTATTTGGGTTGGGAGAATACCTATACTGACGATAAGGCATTACTTCATAATTCTTAAGAAATGATGGTGCACGTTGTGAAAATGTAAGAGCTCTATATGTTGTATCTCCCACTGATCTATTATAATTTAAATAAACATAATCAATATTCCATTGATCCACATTACTTCTATATGAAGGAGGTGAATTCTCATTACTTACACTGGCATAGTTCCGGAACCTAAATCTGAATTTATCATTGAAATACAAAGTATCAAGAATAGGAATATTAACTTGCAGCATATTCCTACCATGCAGTTCATAAAACTCGCTTAATTTCATACCTTGTGCAAACCAAATATCATCCCACACAACCTCAGGAACGAATACAGAATCACAAGCCACCATTATCAGATCTTCCCAATAATAATAGTCATAAACTATGGTAAAAACACTAGGGTTACAACCCGAAGGAGCCCAAATTGTATCAAGAGGGATTATAGAATCGTTAGGACTAGCCAAATAATCAGATGCAGCAACAATTACTGAATCCATATGTGAAAAAACAAGTGAAC
>CALCGQ010000077.1 GCA_937901015.1 uncultured Bacteroidota bacterium
TGAAGCAGAAAGGATATCATATGTGAGCTAAATTCTTAGCATCCGGATTGCAAATTCCGAATGAGCGGAGAAACGAAAAAGTAACTATATTGCATTCTTAATTCAATCTGATAACTATGGACTTTTTTGATTTGATAAAGAGCAGAGTAAGTGTAAGAGATTATAACCCCAATATTAAAATTGAAAAGGAAATATTGCTAAAAATTGCTGAAGCAGGAAGGATTGCACCTTCAGCTGCAAACCGGCAACCATGGAAATTTCTATTTGTTTCTTCTGCCGAAATATTAGATAAAGTTCGCCCCTGCTATCATCGACAATGGTTTAAAGATGCACCACACATATTGATTGTAGTTGGTTACAATGATAAATCCTGGGTGCGTCAGGATGGTTACAATTCATTGGAAACAGATCTAACTATTGCCATGGATCATATGATTTTGGCTGCTGAGTCGCTCAATATTGGAACATGCTGGATTGCTGCATTTGATAATGATATACTTAGAAAAGCTCTTGAACTTAAAGAAGATGAAATTGTATATTGCATCACACCTCTTGGATACCAAAGTGAAAAATATCAGAAATCATCTGAGAAAGTAAGAAAATCAATAAACGAGGTAACAGAGTTTATCTAACTCAGTTTCGTTAATGCTGCCTTGATTCTATTAACAGCCTCAGTAATCATTTCTTTTGATGTGGCATAAGAAATCCTGATGCATTCAGGACTACCAAATGCCTCGCCGGGGACAAGTGCAACATGTGCATTATTAAGTAGGTACATGCATAGCTCAGTACTATTGCTTATTACTGCATCACCATTCGATTTGCCATAATAATAGCTAACGTCTGGAAATAAGTAAAAAGCGCCATCTGGAATATTTGATTTCATTCCTGGAATATCCTTGACCAATTCGATTAGTAAATCCCGCCTTTCCCTAAATGCACGAACCATATTCTGAACTTCTTCCGAAGTTTTTGGATCTGTACTAACAGCTTCCAAAGCAGCCATTTGAGAAATAGTACCAGTTCCTGAAGTATATTGCCCTTGCAACTTTGTGCATGCCGCTGCAATAAACAATGGTGCGGCAATATAACCTATTCGCCACCCTGTCATAGCCATTCCTTTGGATACTCCATTTACAATCACAATCTGATCCTTTATCTCAGGAAATGAAGCTAAACTGAAATGCTCTCCTCCAAAATTTATATACTCATATATTTCATCGGCTACAATTAATACGTCTGGGTATTTTGCCAATACTTTTGCAATAGCTTCTAATTCATCATATGAATAAACAGAACCTGTTGGATTACTTGGTGAGTTAAACAAAAATGCTTTTGTTTTCGATGTTATTGCACTTTCAATCTGCTCAGGTGTAACTTTAAAATCACAATCAATGGTAGTATCAACAATTACTGGTTTTCCGCCCGACAAGGTTACCATCTCAGGATATGAAACCCAATAAGGTGCAGGGATTACAACCTCATCTCCATCATTAAGAATACACATAAACACATTGATAAGTGAATGCTTAGCTCCTGTGGATACAACAATTTGATTAGCATTAAACTCAAGGTTATTATCTCTTTTTAATTTCTTGGCAATAGCCTCACGTAATTCCATAAAACCTGGAACGGGAGGATAATGTGTAATGTTATTGTCGATGGCCATTTTACCAGCCTCCTTTACATTCATCGGAGTATCAAAATCTGGTTCGCCAATACTAAGAGTTATCACATCAATTCCATTACTTATCAGTTCGCGGCTAAGCCTCGTCATTTCTAAGGTTGCTGATTCTGAAAGGTTCAGAATCCTGTTTGAAAGTATATTATTATTCACAGCCGTATCTTTTTAAAAAAGCAAATATAATACTTAAATATAACCTCCACATGTGTTGTTAAAATAATAACACAAATAATTTACCATCGAAAGAGACTGCAATAACCCGAATATATATTAAGGTTTGGATATCACATCGAATAATTCTTTCAAAACCGAATAAAGTTTGATATCTAGTTATACAAACAATTGTACTTGGGTAATAATTAAATTGAAAATAAGTTGTTATTTTGTAATTGTAAATATGATAATAAATACCATGAGTGATCTACTAGAATTTTTAAAGATACTTCTACCAGCAATTGTAATTCTTGTAGTTGTTTATATAATGATGCGTGAATTTACGAAGCAGAATACCAAGCAACTAGATCTATTACGTGATGATCAGGAATTACAAAAAATTAAATTGAAAAATAAGTCGAAGTCTGACAATGCTAAGATTAGCATTCCATTGAAATTTCAGGCGTATGAAAGAATGGCGTTATTTCTAGAGCGTATTAATCCTACTAATTTAATCACAAGGGTATATATTTCAAAAATGAGAGTAAGCACTCTTCATACTTCATTACTATCCACCATAAGGGATGAATATGAGCATAATATGTCGCAGCAGCTATATATTAGTGATGAATCATGGGAGCTTGTTAAAAATGCTAAAGAAGATGTGGTAAGACTTATTAATTCTACTGCATCTGGGCATAAATCAGATGATGATGCTAGCGGCTTTGCACAAGAAATTATCTCAAATGGATTTAATTCAAAAGATAATCCCATCGATAAAGCACTTCTCAGATTAAAAGAAGATCTACGCGAAAATTTCTCATAGAAATTGGAAAAATCTAAACAAATAGAAACCATAAGCATTATTGGCTCCGGAAATGTTGCCTCTTCACTTGGATTCGTCCTGCTAGAAGCTGGAATCAAAATCAAGGAAATTTATTCCAGAACAGCTAAAAATGCTGAATCACTGGCAAAAAAACTTGATTGTAGTTGGGTTGATAACTTAAATGTTTTAGATCCAAACTCTGATTTGTACCTGATTGCGATTTCCGATGACCAACTATCACACATTGGGGATAAACTTGGTCACCTTAATGGAATAGTGGCGCACACATCAGGTAGCCAGCCCATAAATATCCTGAAAAGCAAAAAAGGTAGTTCTGGTATATTCTATCCATTACAGACCATGACTAAGTCGCAGTTACCTGACTTTACAAACATCCCAATTTGTATTGAAGCCAATAATAGTGATGCAGCTGAACAACTAAAAAATCTGGCTGATAAAATCAGCACTAAAGTTGTGTACCTTAATTCTGATCAGCGTCAATATCTACATCTAACGGCAGTTACGGTTAACAACTTCACTAATCTACTGTATAACCATGCGCATGATGTGCTTATGGACAAAGAGATAGATTTCTCATTATTAATTCCTTTAATTAATGAAACAGCGGACAAGATTAGAAATACACATCCAAAAGATGCTCAAACTGGTCCCGCACGAAGAAATGATAAAGCTATAATTAACAAACATCTAAAACTACTTGATGATTATCCCGATTATCAAGAATTATATTCATTGTTATCGAATCAACTAATTAGAAAATACCATGACAAATTATAAAGAAAAATTAAAAAAAGTAACCACACTTATATTTGATTATGACGGAGTTATGACCGACGGCACTCTTATTCTTCAGCATGAAGGTCAGCCATTACGATCTGCTAATGTCAAAGATGGATATGCACTACAACTGGCAATGAAGCTTGGTTATAGGATAGCAATAATTTCGGGTGGGTTTTCCAAATCAATGGAAAACAGATTTGGAGCACTAAGAATTAAAGATGTATTTCTAGGTGTTGAAGACAAAACAGTGGTATTTGATAGTTACATGAAAGAGCATAATCTTACCACCGATGAAATTATTTATATGGGTGATGATATCCCTGATTACCGGGTTATGAAAAGAGTTGGAGTTCCGGTTTGTCCGGCAGATGCCTCCGAAGAAATAAAGAATATTTGCTTATATATTTCGGACAAAGGAGGTGGAAAAGGCTGCGTACGTGACATAATTGAACAGGTTCTCAAAGTACATGGCAAATGGATGACTGAGGAGTCGTTTTATTGGTAATTGGTATTTGGTCTTTGGTCTTTGGTAATTGGTCTTTGGTCTTTGGTCATTGGTCTTTGGTCTTTGGTATTTGGTATTTGGTATTTGGTATTTGGTATTTGGTAATTGGTAAAATTAGTATAGCGGTAATTTTGGGAATGTAATGGGTTATATATTTATGAAGGAAGTTTTTCGTTTGATTAGATGGCATAATTTGGTCATTATTGCTCTGAGCATGAGTTTTATACTATTTTTTGTGGTTAGTCCGATACTTGGGACAAGTGCTTTGTTAGATGGAATGAGTGGTATTCAATTTTCTCTACTGATAATCTCAACGATATTAATTTCTGTTGGTGGATATATTGTTAACGACATCTTCGATATTAACTCAGATTCGATTAACAAACCTGGCAAAAACATTGTAGGTTCAATTATTGGGGTTGATTATGCATATAAAATCTATTGGTTAACAACCATATCAGGTGTGCTAATGGGTCTACTCCTATCCTACCTAGTAAATCAAATAAATTTTGGCTTAATATTTTTGTTTAGTGCCGGATTATTATGGTTTTATTCGCAGAAATACCAATGTCAACCCATAGTAGGCAACTTGGTGATTTCATTATTAAGTGCTATTTCATTTGGGATTGTATGGCTTTTTGAATTTTATGCGCTCAGTAATAATGCAAGCGTTTTTGTGGATGTACAAACACAGTTTCCTCTGGTTACAAGAATTGTATTAATATATATGGGTTTTGCATTTATTGTAAGTTTCCTCAGAGAAACCATCAAGGACATTGAAGATTATAAAGGAGATAATAGATTTGGATGTCAAACATTCACTGTTAAATATGGAATTAGCGCATCAAGAATTCTAGCATTAGCTCTGTCGTATTTATCCTTAGTTTTGGCTATTCTAGTTCAGTATTTCTTCTACAATGCAGATTTCTTTTATACTACATCGGCGTTCTTTATCATTGATTTCCTTATCATTATAATTATTTTCAAAATTCATTCGGCAACAAACAAAACCAGTTACTCTAAATTAGCTACCTTTATAAAATTATTAATGCTTACAGGCATTCTTTCGATGGTTCTTTTTCTTTTGGAATTTTAACTTCAGATCATGTTACAAAACAAGCTATCAAATTACGACATAATACTGGCATCTGCATCACCCAGACGAAGGCAGCTACTGGAAGAAATAGGTATAAAGTTTACCGTTCAGAAAGTAGATGTTGAGGAAAATTATCCTATAGATTATCCTGTGGAAAAAGTTGCTCAATATATAAGTGAAGTAAAAGCTGCAACTTTTAATGCCAGAGAAATAAAGCGAAATACTCTTATCATTACTGCTGACACTGTGGTTGCCTTAGGTGATAAAATTCTAGGAAAGCCAAAAGATACTGAACATGCTTTTCAAATTCTTAGGGAACTTTCCGGACATAAGCACCAGGTAATTACAGGTGTAACCCTAAGAACTATTAGTAAGCGTCATAGTTTTTCTGTCCGTACAGATGTGTATTTTAAGAGATTAACTGATGAGGAGATAAATTACTACATCAAAAACTTCATGCCGATGGATAAGGCTGGAGCTTATGGTATACAAGAATGGATCGGTCATATTGCAATCGATAAAATAGAAGGGTCCTACTTCAATGTTATGGGCCTTCCTACTCACCGATTATATGAAGAATTGGACAAATTTATTTCTGATGATCAAATCTCAAAACCAAAACTAAAATTCGATCTTTAGTCATAATATTAAGAGTGCCATTCTTAATTAACTATCTCTAGCCTTATTATAATAATCCTATTCAACTTATATTATCTTTAAAACGTAGTCATTTGATTATAACACTATGATCTCCTATTATCATATTTAAATTTAGAACCTTAGTTAAAAAACTGAATACCAATCCTATTACACTATACCAATATGTATTTTGATTCACGATATTTACTTGAGATTATTTTCAAAAAGTAAGTTTATATTTGCAGCGTAATAAATTATTAAACACTATTGTTGCATGGCAAACAAACCTCTGATTCTCATTACAAATGATGATGGCATAAACGCTCCTGGACTGCGAAAACTAATATCAATAGTTAAAGACCTTGGAGAAATTGTTGTTATTGCTTCTGACAAATCCATGTCAGGTATGGCACATGCCGTTACAATTCAAACTCCCATTCGTGTGAGACTGGAGAAAGAGGAAGATAATTATAAAGAATACCTAACCACAGGAACCCCGGTTGACAACGTAAAACTTGGAAAACACAAACTATGTGGAAGACTTCCTGATCTTATACTATCAGGAATTAATCATGGTTCAAATGCTTCCATTAATATTATTTATTCTGGTACAATGGGTGCAGTTCTTGAAGGTGTAATTGATGGTGTTCCAGGAATTGGCTTTTCATTGATGGATTTCAGTAACGATGCAGATTTTAGTCATGTTGATGATTCTGTTCGTAATATCGTTACCAAAGTACTGCACGACGGACTCCCATCAGGGGTCTGTTTAAACGTTAACTTCCCTATAAATAATGGCGTACCATTAAAAGGCATTAAAGTATGTAAACAAGCCAATGCCAGATGGGTGGAAGAGTTCGAAGAACGAAAAGACCCCCATGGAAGAGTGTATTATTGGCTTGCAGGCAGGTTTGAGGATGGTGATGGCAGAGAAAATACTGATGAAAAGGCACTTGCTGAAAACTATGTAAGTATTGTTCCTTCACATACAGATTTTACTGCACACGAGCATCTGGATAAGTTAAACTTTAGCTAAGATAAATTATGAAACCAGGGATACTAAAAAGGGATTTATGGCAAGTTGGAATTGGGATAGGAATAATACTTCCAATATTGTTTTTTGCTGTATTATTTGTTGTTGACTTTTCATTATTTAATTATTTCGACAAGCATATAACTGATCAATTACACTATCTTTTCTTGCTAAGCATTGCTGCTAATTTATTCCCCATAAGATACTACCTCATTAAGTTAAAATTTGAGAAAACTGGGCTGGGAATACTTATTGTAACAATTGCAGCCATTGTTACATACTTTTATAATTATTATCAGCCACAGTAAAACTCTGGCAAAGTTTTGAACATTAACACTGGCAAAGTTTCGAACTTTGCCAGTGTTAGAGTGTTAGAAAGTTTCGAACTTTGCCAGTGTTAGAAAGTGTTATAGTATCTTTGAAAATTATAAAAAAATAAATTTGAAATATTACATCATAGCAGGAGAAGCTTCAGGGGATCTACATGGTTCCAACTTAATGAAGGAAATGCTTAAAATCGATCCCAAAGCAGATTTTAGGTATTGGGGTGGAGATAAGATGAAAGATGTTGGTGGTACACTTATTAAACACTACCGTGATCTTGCATTTATGGGCTTTGCTGAGGTAATAATGAATCTTGGAACAATTATCTCAAACCTTAAATTTTGTAAAAAAGATATACTAGAATTCAAACCTGATGTTTTAATCCTTATCGATTATCCCGGCTTTAACCTAAGAATTGCCGAATTTGCTCATAACCTAGGAATTAAGGTCGTTTATTATATTTCTCCTCAGATCTGGGCCTGGAAGAAAAACAGAGTACATAAGATTAAGAAGGTTGTTGATAAGATGATCGTTATACTCCCTTTTGAAAAGGATTTCTATGCCAATTATGATGTAGTAGTTGAATTTGTGGGACACCCTCTTCTGGATTCTTTGGCAAACGAAGGTAATAAGACAAAAGAGACGTTCATCAAAGAAAATAATCTATCTAACAAACCAATAATTGCTTTGCTGCCAGGTAGTCGTAAACAGGAAGTTACGAAGATGCTTAACACAATGCTTCAACTTGTTGATGAGTATCCTGACTACCAATTTATCATTGCTGGTGTTAGCACCTTGGATAATTCATTTTACCAGAAACTAATAGAATCTAGGAATGTTACCCTACTAACTGGTCAAACCCATGACATTCTTCACAATGCCGAAGCAGCCCTAGTAACATCCGGTACAGCTACTCTAGAGACTGCCTTAATAGGGATCCCTGAAGTCGTATGCTACTCAGGAAACAGAATTTCTTTTGAAATCGCAAAGAGAATAATCAAGGTTAAGTATATAAGTTTGGTAAATCTTATCATGGACAAAGAAGTAGTTACTGAATTGATCCAAACAGATTTTAACAAAAAAAGTCTAAAGGCTGAACTTGATTCCATCCTATTTAATAAAGAAAGCCGACAACAAATGCTTACTAACTTCAACGACCTTCGCATTAAACTCGGCAACTCTGGAGCTTCCAAAAGGGCAGCTGAGATAATTGGTTCGATGGGGGAAGGTGTGAATGGGTGAATTTGTGAATGGGTGAATTTGTGAATTTGTGAATCTGTGAAGTTGTGAATTTGTGAATGAGACAATGATTGAATGATTGAATGGGTGAATTGGTGAATCTGTGAAACTGTGAATTTGTGAATTTGTGAATTAGACAATGATTGAATGGGTGAATGCTAAAATGATGAAATGCTAAAATGTATAGATTTAGTTTTGTCTTCTGAGCGGAGCGAAGAATCTAGTCGAATCATACTTCATATCCAAAATACCGAAGATCGTCTTTGCGATGAGCGGAGCGAAGAAGCAATCTCAGCTGTTGATTCATTACTAATTATCCAATGAACAGCAAAGGGTGAATCTGTGAATTTGTGAAACTGTGAATTTGTGAATTAGACAATGATTGAATGATTGAATGGGTGAATTGGTGAATCTGTGAAACTGTGAAT
>CALCGQ010000078.1 GCA_937901015.1 uncultured Bacteroidota bacterium
ATATTATGATAAAGTATATGAGGATGTAATACCCAGATATTCTTTTTTTACTTCAAATGTTTGATTCGACCCATGTAGAATTGTCTCAAGAGCCTTTTCCCCAATATCACCCACAGGAGTGGAAAGTGTAAACCCATATTTCAGGCCAATGGCCTCAATTTGATTAAAAACCCAATTGCTTTTATATTCACCCAAAGGGGCTATTCCACCACGTTTTATATTTAAAGATGGATCGGGTAATACTTTATTGATATCAACTTCCTTCACATAACCCAAACCATTGCATTTCTCACAAGCACCATATGGAGAATTAAAAGAGAATGTTTTTGGCTCCGGTACATCATAGGATAATCCTGTTGTGGGACACATTAATTTACTACTAAAATGTCTTACTTCTGATGATTCCTCATCAATTACCAACAGAGAACCTTTGCCCATTCTCATGGCAGTATTAACAGTTCTTCTAATCCTTTCAATATCCTTATCCTTTACAATAAGTCTATCGATAACTACTTCAATATCATGAACTTTATATCTGTCCAACTGTAGTCCGAACGAAATTTCCTGAATTTCCGAGTCCACTCTAACCTTAAGAAATCCCTGCTGCCTAATTTGCTCAAACAGGTCCCTATAATGGCCCTTACGACCTTTTACCAATGGAGACAGCACAGATATTTTCTTTCCTGAAAAACCTTCAGCAATCAGCTTAGTAATTTGCTCTTCGGTATACTGAACCATTTCCTCACCTGTATTTGAGGAATATGCTTTAGAAGCTCTGGCATATAATAATCTGAGGAAATCATATACCTCAGTAATAGTTCCAACCGTTGATCTGGGGTTTTTATTTACAGACTTTTGTTCGATGGAAATAACCGGACTAAGTCCTGAAATCTTATCCACATCAGGCCTTTCCATATTTCCAATAAACTGACGAGCATAAGCAGAAAAAGTCTCCATATATCTCCGTTGACCTTCTGCATAAATAGTATCAAATGCAAGGGATGACTTACCACTTCCACTCAATCCTGTTATTACTACAAATTTATTTCTGGGAATACTAACATCAATATTCTTAAGGTTATGAACCCTTGCACCAAGTACTTCAAGCTTATCGGTGTTGTCGATTTTCGATTTTTTAGCCATTGGAGAACTTAGTTGATTTTTGATATTCCGTTGTTCTTTAGAATTACCGATTCATGAGTCATGTTAAAAGGAGAATCGGGAATTTCAATATTATATGTTTTTTTCTTCTTGTTCTTAAGATAATTCTGTCTTAACCATGGATTAAAGTATTTCAGTATTTTATAGCTTATTCCATTGGATTTGGCAAAATCTGCCAGATCATCAATCTTACCTGTAACCTCCACATTATGAGTTGATATAACTGGGTAATTATCGCCTTCATCTATATAAAACCCATACTTTTCAGGATTCTCAAAAATTATCTTCATTGCAGCAATTCGATATACGTATCTGCTTGTTTCATCGGATAATAATAAATCATAGTATGAACCCGATTTTTGGCGTTCCAATTGTTTAGTAACACCATTATTGCCAGCATTATATGCAGCAGCTACTAATGTCCAATTACCAAATTTTTCATAACTCTTTAAGAAATACTTACACGCTGCTATGGTTGATTTTCTAACATGGTATCTCTCATCTACTTCTTTACTAACCTCCAGATCAAAATCCTTGGCTGTTCCTTTCATAAATTGCCAATATCCTTTTGCACCTGCAGGTGATGTAACATTTGCCAGACCACTTTCAATAACTGCTAAATATTTAAAGTCTTTGGGAACCCCATATTCATCTAGTATAGAATCAAACATAGGAAACCATCTATTGGATTTTTTTATTATTTGTAAAGTAGAAGAATGCCAATAAGTATTTACTGAAAGCTCTCTATCTAAACCTTCTTTAACATAAAAAATATCAAGTGGCATTGGCTCACCAGCAAGAGTGAGTGTGTCGGGTATGGGAAGAGAAACGATTTTGTAGTA
>CALCGQ010000079.1 GCA_937901015.1 uncultured Bacteroidota bacterium
TTAAATTTTTATTTTATATTTTTTAATTCTTCCTTATTATAACACAAATTTAGTTAATTAACAAATATAGGATGAAGTTATCAGATGTAGTATTTCATAAATCAGTATGATTATGAAGTAAGGAAGTTTTTATAGATGAAAAGAGGGAAGTTCTCTTTGTTTGAAGGTCAAATGTAGGTAAATCAAGTATTATGAATAGTTTATTTGGGAAAAAGGATTTAGTTAAAACTAGTGCAAAACCTGGTAAAACTAGACTAGCAAATCTTTTCAAGGTAGCAAACAAGTATTATTTAACTGATCTACCTGGTTATTGATTCGCTAAGTTATGAAAAAACTTAAAAGAAGAGCTTGATTGACTTATTAGTTGGTATTTAGAAGAAAAAGCAGAGCATATAAAAAAGGTAGTTATATTAATTGATTCTAAACTATGAGCACAACAAGTAGATATAGATATGTATAAATTTATTTTAGAATTAGAATTACCAGTGACTATTGTATTATCAAAAATCGATAAATTATCTAATAACGAAGTTGGAAAAAGCTTTGTACATGCTCAAAATCAATTTTTCTGACAGGAAATAATAAAAGTTTCAAGTACAAAAAAAGTAGGTATAAAGGAATTAGAAAAAAGTATAAAAGCTTGTTTATTAGAAAAATAGGCACAAAAAAACATTCAAATTTTGAATGTTTTTTATTTTTTAAATGAAAAGCAAAGACAGAAAATGATGTTTAATCATTTCTAAAATTATTTATGAGTATAGCTTCAGCTATTCACAATTTGCGAATAACTGAAGCTAATTAACTACATTTCTCGAAGCATTGCATTCGTATCAACTTTTCCACGTTTTTCTGGATCCATATCTTTACGAATAATTGCACAACCAGCCGAAATTCCGACATCATCTACACCAGTACCCATAGAATAGGTTCCTTCTGTTACTAGAACATCGTGAGGTATAAAACCGAAGTTGTAGGTGCCATAATTTTTACCAGGCCGCATATCATATATACGAGTTCCGGAAGTTATTACGACTTTTGGTGCAAGAACTGCTCCAGAACAGATAATACATCCTTCAGTTGGTTCAGAACCAACACCAATGAAAACATTATCACCAACAACATTCGGAATTGCTCCCAATGGTTCAAATACACCACCTACACCGCCTTTACCGCTTATATGGCAATTTTTCCCAATCCATGAGCAACTAGCTGCAACCGATGCATTATCAAGCATAGTACCTTCACCTACAACAGCACCTGAATTTGTCCATGTATTTGGCATAGCTTGAACACCTTTGAACATTGAACCTCTTCTCATGCCAGGGGGTGCCTGTCGAGAATCTAGTTTACATTTTTCAAGAGCATCAAACTCATCCCAACTCATTGGAAATACAGGTAAAAAGTCACGATAGCCTTGTTTTTTGTCAATCCAGCGCATTTTGAACTGCTTGCCGAGACCAAGTAAAAGAGCTTTCTTGACCCAGTCTAGAACAATGATACCTCTTTCAGCTTCATCTCGGTTTTCAGCAATAGATAATACATGTGGATTAACCGCAACAGGACCAAGTAAACCAGCTTCAATTAGCTCAAAGATTTCAAAAACGTTATTTCTGCCAACGTAATCATCTTCTCGATTAATACTAGCTCTTGTTTCCCAGGTATCTGTGATAGTCTCTTCCAGAGATTTCCTTCGCTTAGTTAAGCAAGATCCTTCAGAGAATTTCACAGAAGCGATACCGTTCACCATAAGAAGTCTGATATTTGGGTGGATTTCACCATCCGGATCGTCAAGAACTTCCTGATAGCATTGGCCAAATAATGTTAATGTTTCCTCCGTGGCTAATTTATTGTCGATTGCAAAAGCTAAAATCTTTGCAGATCCCTCATTTTCTCCAGCTTTGCTTTGTAAGCCAGCGACTGAAAAAGTTTTCGCTTCATAATGATATTCAGAATGAATATGAAAAATTGAGGCATGAATTGGCCATACAAGTTTTTGATTTAGGCTTCTTGTTGCAGGGTATATGTTAAATAGTTTCTTTATCATTTCATTTTCTCCGTTTTATTTCAGGTAATTTAAGTTAAGTTTCAATATATATTTTAATCTTTTTCTAAATTTTTTATTTCACTCCTTTTTTGTATTGTATTTAGATATTTAATTAAAATCAGGTTTTAGTAATTAAACATCATCCTGTCTTTATCTTTCATTTCA
>CALCGQ010000080.1 GCA_937901015.1 uncultured Bacteroidota bacterium
AAATCCTCGCTTCACTATTTAAACTAAGTGGTAAACATTTATTTGACGATTTACAGATAATAATGTTGTTGTTCTCAATGAAACCATTGATTTGTATCGTTATTTTGATGCTACTAAAATGGCGGAGTTTCTATACGACTGCGTATACAAAACGATCTACGAAATAATCCCTGTTGAAGTAGATTACTTGCATCATTATGATGATTTCAGGAGTCGAATTGAGCAACAGTTTGATATGCCTGAAAAAACATTTTCTTTATTAGTGAATTTTTTATCTCAGGGGAATGGTAAGTTGTCGAAGAGGGCTAAAGAGAACGAATTTAAGCGACTTACTCAGGCAGAAACAGAGAGTATTGAGGAATTTTATAAGAACATATTTCAGGAAAATTAACAAGGAAGTAACAGGAAAAAATTAAACAACAGTTCGAGAAATTTCCAGATCTAAAAGTATTATTCTTTTTTGATCCTGAAGGTATATACAAAAGTGAGGTTGATGATCTTAATCTCAAAGAAATCAGAGTAGTTGTTTTTAAAAATAATACTTTCAACCTAAAGGTAAAGTTAAACAGCGAATGGATCGATGAAAAAATATTTTTGTATTTAAAACAGCCATCTCCAAGAGCGACGAATAATTTTAACCAGGTTTATGCAATAGGAAGTAAGGAACGAGCTGAACTAATGCATTAGCAAGTGTAGTCCCGTACCGACATTACTCGGTATAGAGTTTCACCATTTCGGTTTTTACAAAATGGATGAAAGTCTTAGTCGATATGCAATAGAACGCTTTTTTAGGTTCTATTGCATATTTAGGGTTTAAGGAATTTGAGTTAACAGACCTTTTGGTTGGAAAAGCCGGTCAAATTGTCCACCCCAGGCCGATAGGAATAGACCAGTTTAGATGCGTTAAAATCAGACATATACGGTGGTAAGTTTAAATCGGCGCTCGGTGGTCAGATGCACCGGCTTTTCCAAGCAACGGGGTATCTTATGTGCATTTCCTTACTTATTCGCCCCAAGTGGCGGGGAACCAGCCGCCGGCTGGCAGGTAAAATCCAAGAGATCCTTCACTACGTTCAGGATCCCCGCCTGACTGGCCGGCAGGAATTCGGCTAACAAATTTCAATTCACTTCGTTTTTGAAATTTGAGTCTCATTGATTTAAAATAAACTGCTTGAAGGATGATAATTCTGGGATATCGGTGGTGCTTGAACATCAATTATGGTTTTGTTGGTGCATTAAAGTAGAAAATATTTTACCTTTGATTAATTAATGCGACATAACCTAAGGGCACTCCAGTGATTAGATTATTGGGTGTTTTTCCTTAGTTTAGCCCAGAAAAGGTTTCAAAATAGTCAACCCTAAACATAATAAATCCAAGAATAAGTAGGCCAAATTTTACTAAATATGAGAACTTTATCTGATATCAGGTGGTATAGCCATAACAGACGCCGGATTATTAAGATTGTATTATTTGTTTGCAACATAGATTAATCTTACAAATAATGCCAGCCTCCCCAGAGATTATCTCGTTGCCGAAGCTCTAGAAATATATGGTGATAAGTATGATTACTCAAGGCTGGAAGGTAAAAGGAAGAACTTCTATTTGGAGTTATGTTAAAAGACGTTGATGTTAAATATTATTTCTTGCTATTCATATAATGAAATTATTTATTAATATTGGTAGTTGATATAACATTCGATATTTGAATAATCACATGTTACGAATTTTATTAATTTTTTCCCTATTTCTAATATTTGTAGAGACTGCACAGCTGCAGGAATTACCGCTTGAAGATGAAATTAGCAGGTTGGATTCGCTGAACGGAGAAGAGTTGCTGGAAGAGGTCCTACTACTTTATGATTCCCTGGCAAGGATAAATGATTATCGTATAAAAGTAGGGGTTACAAACCGTGTTCTTGAAATCACAAAGGGAAAAGATGAACTTGCACATGCTGTTTCTGAAGTTTCGAAGGTAAGATTTGCCATCTCCGATGATTTTTCTCTTTTTGAAAAAGCATACAGTATCGCGAAGAACAATGATAACAAGGAAATGATGGTCTATTTCGATGAATGGCAAGTTAAATGTTATCTTGAACAAGGAATATATGATAAAGCAATGTTATATCTCCTACGCTTGCGGGATTTATCTGAAGAATTAGGTTATGCTGAAACACATAGACATGCATTAAATGTAATGGGTGATATATATTACAGTGCAAAATTAATGGAGCAGGCAAAAGAGTTGTATGAGGAGATACTTCAATATTATATCGATAATAATGAATGGGATTATTGGCGACCATATATGTTGATGAATAATCTTGGTGAGATAGCCTTATTTAATGATAATATTTCTAAAGCCGACTACTGGTTTTCAAGATCAATAGAGATTGCTGATACAAGTTTGAATCAGCCATATAAGTACAACACAATGGCATATACAAAACTAAAGCTATGTGAAGTGCTTAGGTTATCTGGTGATTATGAAAAAGCATTTGATTTAATTACACAGGTTGAAGAATACCCAGATGGAAGTATATTCGAAGATGTTGTTCAGGAACTCTATTATCAGAAAGCAATGTGGTATCTTGGAAATAAACAATTCGATAAGTCTTTGCAAATATCGATAATATTATACCCTTCGGAACCAGTTGTATTTACCGAATATCGCTTCGTACCTGAAGTTTATAAATTAATGTCTGAGATTTATCAGGGAAAAAAACTATATCGACAGTCACTAACCTATCTACAAAAATACACACACATATCAGATTCAATAGAAAAACAAAGCAATATCGTTCGCTCAATCATACTATTGGCTAACAAAAATCACAAGGCAATACAAGATGAACTTGAGATAGAGAAGAAATTGATGGAACTTGAACAACAGAAAATGATTATTTTAAATGAGGCTGAACGAAAAAAGCAAAATTTAATTCTGTATTTCCTTCTGGTTGGCACGTTCTTGTTGGTTCTGATTATAGTGGTTATTTCAAGAAGTAATATCCATCGAAGAAAAGCTAATCAACTGTTAAACCTACAAAAACAAGAAATTCAGAAATATGTTCAGGAACTCAGAACTGCGAATAATACTAAGGATAAATTTTTCTCGATTATTGCTCATGATTTAAAAGGTCCGGTTGGAACACTGAATAATTTGTTACAGCTTCTTACGGATAGATATGAAGAAATTGATAATAGAGAAAGGTTAAAAATATTAATTAGTGCTGGAAAGTCTAGTAATAACTCATATAAACTTCTTATGAACCTTCTTGACTGGTCAAGAAGTCAGCAAGGAAAAGTAGAGTTTAATCCACGTGAATTTAATATCAGAAATAGCATTGAAAGTGTTTATATGCTGATTAAGGATTCGGCCTTCCATAAGAATCAGAAGGTTAACATACAAGTTTCAAAGAATATTAGCATTATTAATGATATTTCAATGTTTGAAACGGTACTAAGGAACTTGCTAAGTAATGCAGTTAAGTTTACACCTGAAGGAGGGGATGTTGTGGTATCTGCTTATAAAAAGAAAGATAAAGTAACTATTTCTGTGAAAGATAGTGGTATAGGCATCCCGAAAGAAATGATACCAAAGCTATTTGATACGGCTAGCAAAATACAAAGGAACGGAACAAATAGTGAGCTAGGTACCGGGCTTGGTTTACTTCTATGTAAAGAGTTTGTTGGAAAAATGGGAGGTACCATTGTTGCATCAAGTGAAGAAGGGGAGGGTAGCCTTTTTGTGATTAGTTTGTAGTTTCAGTTAAATCAATGAGACTCAAATTTCAAAAACGAAGTGTATTGAAATTTGTTAGCCGAAT
>CALCGQ010000081.1 GCA_937901015.1 uncultured Bacteroidota bacterium
TTATTCTAAATTATCTCAACAAAAAAATAAAAATTCTCCACCTAATCATTAGATGGAGAATCAATTAAATAAGCTATTGAATTGAATTATCTTTATTTTAAAATTCCTTTGCCAATAACCAGTCTTTGAATCTGGTTTGTTCCTTCATAAATCTGACAAAGCTTGGCATCACGCATCATTTTCTCTACAAGAAAATCATGTGAATACCCCTCTCCTGCCATTACCTGAACAGCATCAGTTGTAACTTTCATTCCAACATCAGAAGCATATAGTTTACACATGGCTGATAATAAGTTTGCCGATTTTTGACTAGTATCATATGCCCAAGCTGCATTCCATGTGAGTAATCTGGCAGCTTCTAATTCGGTAGCCATATCAGCTAACATAAAACTAACACCCTGATTTACAGTAATAGGCTTACCAAATTGAATTCTTTTCTTTGCCCAGCTTTTTGCTGTTTCGTATGCTTCACGACCATTACCTAAAGCTAAAGCAGCAACTCCGGTACGTGTTCTTTCAAATGTTTTCATTGCAAGTAAGAATCCATGTCCTTCGCCACCAATTCTATTTTCAACTGGTATTTCAACATCGTGAAACTTAAACTCGGTTTGAATTGAAGCTCTTTGACCCATTTTACGCATGTCAGCAACGATTTCAACGCCAGGACTATTGGTAGGTACAACGAATGCAGTTAGGCTACGTGCACCTTTTTCAGGATTAGTCAGCGCAAATACTGTTATAAATGATGAAGGGCTTCCATTTGTTATAAAACGTTTATGTCCGTTCAGAATATATTTATCACCATGAAGAATCGCCTGTGTTTTAATACCAGCAACATCAGATCCTGCATTTGGCTCCGTTAGTGCATAAGCTGCAACACTCTTTTCTTCATTAATTTGTCCAAAGAATCTCTTTTTTTGCTCATCGGTTGCACCCAAATACAAAGGTGTAAGAGCCAGTGTATTAGCGTCAAGACAGATACCAATTCCCACACATCCTGCTCCAAGCTCTTCAGAAGCTATGGCACTTTCAAGGATACTATGACCATGACCACCAAATTCAGGTGACATTGGACCGTTCATAATTCCTTCTTCATAAGCCTTCTTTACAACTGGCCAAGGAAACTCTGCCAAGTCATCATACTTTCTGGCAACAGGTTTCATAACCCTATTGGCAAAATCTCGAACTTTCTCTTGTAATTCAATCTGGTCTTTCTCTAATGAAAAATCAATCATCTTATTGTATTTTATTGATTATTAATATGCTATATTTTATCTTAATGGTAACAAAACAAAAATAAACTAATTGGTTGATTATTCCTATTTTAGACATGTTATTTATTAGGTTGTTTATGAAGAATGATATCTATATATCTGGATTTAAGTCGTATCTACAACTGGAACGAGGAATGTCTCCAAATACGGTGCTGGCTTATTTATATGATGTGGGATTGCTAACAAGTTTTCTTAAAGAAAACCACAATGACAAGCCAATCAAAAAAGTTAACACAGAAATTCTTAGAGAGTTCATAAGTAATATTGAAAACCTTGATCTAGGGGCCTACACACAGGCAAGAATTATTTCAGGTATTAAAGCGTTTTTCAACTACCTAATATTGGAGAAAGTAGTTGATATTGACCCATCTGAGTTATTGGAATCACCACGACTTGGCAGAAAACTTCCTGATGTACTAACCATAAATGAAGTTGAAAAAATAATCCAGTCGGTAGACCTATCACAAGGCGAGGGAGAAAGAAATAAAGCAATTCTTGAGACACTCTATGGATGCGGCCTAAGGGTAAGTGAATTAATAAACCTAAAAGTGTCAGATCTTCATTTTAAGGAGGGTATAATAATGGTAACTGGCAAGGGTAATAAGCAAAGATTGGTTCCCATTGGTGATCAGGCAAAAAAGCAGATATCCACATATTTAAAATTCAACAGAACTCAACTAACAATTACCAAGCAAGATAATGATATACTATTTCTAAACCGAAGGGGAAAAATATTAACACGACAAATGATTTTCTATATTGTTAAAAATCATGCGGAGAAATCAGGCATTAGAAAGAACATAAGCCCTCATTCTTTCAGGCATTCATATGCCACACATCTGGTACAGAATGGTGCTGATTTACGAGTCGTTCAGGAATTACTTGGGCACGTATCAATAACAACCACAGAGATTTACACCCACTTGAACAGGGAGGATTTAAGAAAAGCAATACTTGATTTTCATCCTAGGAATCGGAGAGAAGAATGAGTTAATGACCAAATGATTTAATGAGATTTATGATTTTTGATGTTTGATATATGAATTTTCAAAAATAACGTTGTCCAATGTTGATTTCGTTTAGATCAAAAATCCAAAATCACATATCGTAAATCAAAAATCTAACTATCCAATCACTATACCTTTTCAATCTTGCCATCGTCACCAACAAGAACTCCAAAATTCATATAAACAAGCTGATTTTCTCTGAAAAAGAAATCCATCATACTTTCATCATATGAAACACGAAGATCATTATCATTTTCACCCATGGTTTCTTCGCTACCTTCGTCATAGTCACTATGACCGTTTGCTTCCATTAATGCAATAATATCCTCTTTTGATTTTCCCATTATCATGGTACCATAGAGTTCAGTATCCTTATAATCAAATTCAATACCTGCAAGGATTGGATTAGTAAGTCCGACGAAAAACAGTGAAAATCCCTTTTCCCAGTAGTGTAGAATCATTGTATCGAGTTCTTCATCATCATCAATTGTATCAACTTCCTCTGGTTCTCCGTACTTCTCTACAAATTTATCCATTTCCATACCAAATTCAACTTCACCGAAGCCAGTATTAGGTATTATTTTATAATTCGTAAACATAATATTTTTGGTTTTAATTGTTTCTATTTAAGTGGTGAATCGGGCTCTTTGGCAAAATTACTATACACCATGTTTGCAAGTATCTTTGGAAATAATTTACACATTGCCGACACAAGTTTTCCTTGTCTGGTGAGCACGATTTTATTTTTTCTTTTTTTAATGGCATTATATATATGAATGGCTACCTCTTCGGCTGACATCATACTACTTTCATCCCGTGGTGACTCACCTTGAGAAGTACCTGTTGCACTCAATGATGTAGTTCTGATATTCGAAGCAGTAAACCCAGGATATGCAACCAACACATGCAGTTTTTTCTTAATATTCTCTGTTCTAAGTGATTGAAGAAAGCCATTCATTGCAAATTTTGATGCTGAATATCCAGTCCTTGCGGGAAGTCCTATTATCCCTGCAATTGACGATACGCCAACGATACTACCCTTTTGTTCCAAGATATACGGTAAGGCATATTTCGTGCAGTATACAGTACCCCAAAAGTTCACATCCATAAGTCGTTTGATTACTTTTAGATCAGTATCTTCAAGCACGGCTCTCATGGAAATTCCAGCATTGTTTATTAGTATATCTAATCTTCCATAATTTTCAATGGCAGTTAGTATTAGATTTCGACAATCATTTTCGATGGTAACATCAGTTTCCGCAAAAACAACCTCTCCTCCACTTTTTTGAATGCTACTAGCTACTGTGGATAATTTCTCTTGGTTTCTTGCACCTATAACTAATTTAGAGCCTTTCTGAGCAAATTCATAAGCAAGAGCCTCACCTATTCCTGATGATGCACCTGTTATTATTACGACCTTATCCTTCACTAATATTTTTTTTACAATAGTAAGAATATTTATCTTCAATCACTAATGATTTTAACAAATATTAAATCAAAATTATGGTGATTACTTTAAGGTCAGTTTCTTCTTTATTGACATAAAACCATCTGATAAACAGAATTGTTATCTTACAACTACAATTTTATTAACTCCCATCACTTTTTGACCTTTAAGTGCTGATATATAATAGATTCCATTTTCAAAGTCTTTAACTGATATTTCTATGAAGACTTGATTTTCAGTAAGTACTACCGATTTATGAAGCACACCCAATGAAGAGTAAATCACTATTCTATTGGGTTTATGAATATCAGTTTTCTCAATTTTTACTTTTAAGATATCATCTGTTGGATTTGGGTAACACTCCAATATCGGTAATTGATGTAACTCAGTCGGAAATTCAGGTACGTCCACAATACCACCTGTGTATGTTTTGAAAACAAATCCCTCACTACCCATTACAACTCCTTCATCTTCGGTAAAAAAGCCAATAGTTGTCGCAGTTGCACTGATTGGAAAATCAATTGGAAACCATGTTTCACCACCATCAGTTGTTTTTATCAATGTTACTTCATTACCTGTAACTGTAATATAACCAACTTGATTAGAGGGAAAATGTATATCAGTCAAACTTGTATAGCCACTTAATCCCGATGATACCTCATACCAATTTACTCCATAATCAACAGTTTTGAGTATGATATTTTGATAGCCAACCATAAATCCAATGGAATCATTTATAAATTCAATTTGGTTAATTATATCACTATAACCCAATGAGTCTCGCTCCCATGTTTCTCCCTGGTCAAATGTTTTTAATAACATCTCATAGGGATAAGTAGGACCAACTGCAAACCCAATACTATCATCAATAAAAACAATATCATTTGGATAATCAAAAATCTGAGGATAACCAATTGTAGGATACCAATTAATTCCACCGTTGATGGTTTTATAAATCTCTACATTACCGGAAACTTCACCACCCACAAAACCTATATTCTGATTAATAAAATACAGACACTTTGGTCTAAACTCCCTATCCGGATCAATTGTAAAACTAGGCCATTCATTACCTCCATCAGTAGTAATATATATTTCGGAATCTAAACGACTATCAATTGCAAAACCCAATGAGGTATTAAGAAATTGCAGATCTAGAAAATACGATCCTCCAAGTATCATACTCCATGTTACTCCTCTGTCGGTTGATTTACATACACTTCCAGTTGGCACACCTCCTCCAAATCCTGATGTACCAATAATTACTGTACTATCATTAATAATTTCTGATACATTAATACTACCAGCCCGAAATTCAAACTCCTTTAAACACTCCCAGTTCAATCCTAAATCTAAACTTCGGTTAATATACCCTCTGTCTCCCACACAAAAACCAACGCTATCGATAAATGCAAAGCTATTTAAATGTAATGCTCCACATGCAGGTATAACTTCATGCCAGTTTTCTCCACCATCGTTGGTGCGCAGAAATGAATCGGAATAAAATTCCTGACCAACAGATAATCCAATACTATCATTTATAAAATGTATATGATCTGAAGCTTTAAAATGATGCTGATTAACAATACTCCATGATTGTCCATCATCGATGGTTTTCAAAATATAATGTTCAGAATTTGCCGTTCCACCAACAATACCTGTATGGTTGTTCAAGTATTTAATTGCAGTAACACTGAAATTTTCAATGGTAGTAATTACTGTTTTTGATTCCCAAGTTACCCCTTGGTCGCCAGTGCTAAAATATCCAGATCCCCATTCACTAACCAAAAATCCAACCGAATCATTCACAAAATGCAGTTGAGTAGGGTTATGTAGAATTCCATCTGCAGATGATGAATCCCAAGTTATGCCTCCATCAACAGTTCTCCAAATAGATTCTCCTTTTGTAATTATTCCGGTGGATTCTGAAAGAAAAAAAACATCTAGTATATTATCAGATCCAACAGGAGATATATTCTGCCAATTCATCCCAGCATCAACTGTTTTTAAGATAGTAGACCTCGAACCAACGATATAACCTATATTTTGATTAACAAAGTGAATGGCATTAAGTGTGATAAATCGTGATATACCAGCAGGTTTGTAGTTAATATGCCAATTTTCACCCATATCATCAGAATACAAAGTTGAAGCTCCTGATCCAACTGCCATAACACGATTAGTTCCTGGGATCCTTGTTATTTCCTTTAGATGGCTTTCAATGGGTTTTGGAGATATCCGTTCCCATGCTTCATTCTGAGCAATAGTAACAAAGGATATAAAAAGAGATGTTATTAATAATACCACTACATTTTTCATAATATGATTCTTTGTTACATCTTAACAAACTTGTTAGACTTAATAACCTTATCACGACTTTGGGTGGCTATGAAATACAAACCAATGTCTAAATCTGAAACAAATACACTAACCTCATTCTGAATTATTTGGATATTTACTGATTTAACTTTTTTACCAAAGCTGTTATATATAACCAGTTTATCTGGAAAACTCTTTTCTGTGTCATCAAGTTTAACATTTAATATATCCTTCACAGGGTTAGGGTAGCATATTAAATCAGCTGTATGATTATTATTAGACGGAAACTCAGGAATATCAACGATACCTCCCGTATAAGTTTTAAAGATAATACCTATATTCCCAAATACAAGACCTTCATTTTCATTGAAGAATGCCAGAGATGTTGCGGTTGTAGTACAAGGAAAGTCAATAGGAAACCAAGACTCACCACCATCTACTGACTTTAGTAAAGTCTCCTCTTTCTCATCAACAGTTAAATAACCAATTTCAGGAGTAGGAAAGTCAATATCTGTCATCCAGTAATAACCGTCTAATCCAGCCTCAATTTGATACCATGATTGTCCACCATCAATGGTCTTATACATGTAATTACCAATTATATACCCAATGCTATCTGAGAAAAACTTCATTTTTGAGTAATAATAATAACCAAAATCATCGAAAATATCCCATGTTTCACCCTGATCAAAAGTTTGTAATACCGCACCTTCAATCAAAGCCCATCCAATTGAATCATTAACAAAGCTAAAATCAACAACATAATTTGGAGTAAACCCTGAGCAAGTTAAAGGGTACCATGATATACCTCCATCATTTGTTTTGTAGCAACCTGTATCATCATCTTCACCTCCAATAAATCCAACTGAATCATTAATGAAATAAACTACATAGGGTCGAAACTGCCAATTACCAAATTCGTATGTACTCCATGATCCACCGCCATCTGTGGACTTTAGAATATCACCATATGAATAAGGCCCACAAGCATAACCAATCTCTTCATTAATAAAACAAATTGATGTGATCCCATAAGTCCCATTGCCACCAATTGAATGAACCCAAGTTTCACCTCTATCTACAGAGCGATATATTGTACCTTGAGCATCTCCATTAAAAATATAACCACCAGTTATTATATTACTATCGCCTATGATAACAGTTGTGTTCGTTTTTCTAAGAATAGTTTTGTGTTCATCATATATAACCCAATTATCTCCTAAATTCTCAGTTTGCAGTATCTGTCCGTAATTACCAACGCAAAGCCCACAAGTATCATTATAGAACAATATGCTATTTAAATACCAACTTGTATATGGCATTGTACATTCACTCCAACTATTACCGCCATCTGTGGATTTCAATAGAACATTATGGTACCATGTTGCTCCAATTGCGAAACCTGTATCTGCATTAAAAAAGTAGAAATCATTTACCCAAGTAATGTTTGGAATTTCTATTTCTGACCAACTCTGTCCCCCATCATTAGTTTTGAATACAAACTGAGTTCCGTAATCATTTCGACCACTAACAGAAGCATTTAGGTCATTCTGATATTTTATTTTAGTAATTTTGAAATCATCCATCGATGTAACAACGGTTAAAGTATCCCAAGCACTTCCTGCATCCTCAGTTCTAAAATATAACGACGTATTAATATTACTCAAATAACCAACAGAATCATTTATATAATGTAAACCCGATCCACTTAAAACAATAGAGTCCCAACTCTGACATCCATCATATGTAGTATAAACTTTTCCATTTCCAATTATAGATCCATGTAATTCATTATGAAAGAAAATATCACTAAGGTTTCTATCTCCGGGAAAAATAATTTCCTGCCAGTTGATTCCACCATCTGAAGTCTTTAATATTGTTGACTTTGAGCCAACTATATATCCAGTGTTTGAGTCAACAAAATGGATTTTATTAAAAGCTACAAACCTTGAATTATTGGTAGGTTGATAGGTAACATTCCAATTCTCTCCAATATCATCAGTATACATAATAGATGCTCCTCTACCAATTACTATGATTCTATTTGTTTCAGGAACCTGTGTGATTGCAGTGAGTGAGGTTTCTAGTGGTTTGGGTGAGATTCGTTCCCATGCTTCATTCTGCGGGAAAACCTGAAATGTAGACAATAATATAACTGTCAGGATAATAAGCTTTTTCATTTTCGGGTAATTATCCTCTAAAGATACAATAATGACAATTACAACTTCGTATTACGACGATAAATATTAAGAATATTACTTGCTATTTCTTCAATGGGCTTTGCCGTAACTTTAACCTTTGTCCATTTGGTTTGTGTATTCCACAAGGAAGTTGCATATCTAATCTCCTTTTTAACATATTCATAACTTGCATATTGCGGAGCTGCTCCTTGTAGATATTCATTACGTACATTACGTAATCTAGATAATATGGATGGGTTGGTAGTAAGGCAGAAAACTCGTTCTGGAGGTAGTTTATAAACGATATCTGGAATGGGCATATTAAGCACAATGGGTACGTTAGCAACAAGCCATCCTTTATATGCCAAGTAAATGCTAATGGGTGTTTTAAAAGTCCTTGATACACCAAGTAGCACTATTTCTGCATCAACTAATCCTTCCAAGTGTGCTCCATCATCATGTTTTAATGCAAATTCTGTTGTCTCAATTCTTCTGAAGTAGTCTCTGTTTAGCCTACTAAAAAGTCCTGGTTTTTCCTCCGGTGTGCTTTCAAGAAAATTTGAAAACCTATTGAGTACCGGTCCAAGCAGGTTAATAACTTCAAGATCATGAAGTCGGGCTTCATACCAAATATGTTCACTTAATTCGTGTTTTACAAATGAATGTATCAACAAACCTTTATTACGATGAGCTAGCTTAATTATTTCATCAATCTCCTCAAAATTTTTAATTTCATTAAATAAATGTACCTCACTCTCAATATCCGGATATTGTGCTAGCACCACATGTGAAGCTTGTTCTACAGTGCGCCCAGTACTATCCGAAATTGCATAAATGTGATACATTTTAGTAATTAATTATTGAAATTCATCAAATATAGGAAAAAATGGAAACTTTGTCAATGGGAGGTCAATGAGTTATGGAGTGAATAGGTGAATGGGTGAATGGGTGAATTAGTGAATATTATAATGTTAAAATGATGAAATGCTAGAATGCTAGGATAAGTAAATGTAATAAAGGATGTTGATTATTATAAATATAGCTCAAATCTAATATTCGTTTAATTGCGAGAGAAACGAAGCAATCTCAATATGACCTCTGACTAATCGCTAGATTAAAGACTTCAAATCACGCATCCTATATGATAAATCCTGTCCAAAATCTAACAAACAAAGACTACGAAGATTCAATGATATGATGAGACAATAAAATACAGGACATTGATTAATAGATACCAAAGCACGCGAAAAAATCCCAAAATCCGCATGTATATTAACTAAAATGCTGGAAAACTATATCAGATAAGGTTTTCCAGCAATGGTATTTTCACCTAAATTGGTGATGCTAACAAATACCGCCATGAAAATACTAAAAAGTTTACCAATTAGCCCATTTGGAGGTCTAAATTTTTTATTAGAGGAATTTGATAAACTAGGTTTAGATAAAATAATACAGCAAGAATTACCTGAGCTTTCAAAACAAAGTAAGTATACATGGAAGGATATTCTGTATAGTTTTTGGTCAATATATTTTTGCGGAGGAGATTGTATTGAAGACCTTTCAATCCACCTAAAGGAAGCAATTAATACTAACCCATATATCCACGTACCAAGTCCGGATAGGGTATTAGAAAGGATGAAAGAACTATCTTTTCCTATGCAGGTTTGTCATACTATACGAGGAGATAAAAGACATGAATTTAGTATAAATGAACTCATGAACACCTTGAATATTAATTTATTAAAAAAGATATCTAATATCCAAAATAAGAAGAATATTCTTGATTATGATAATACAATTATTTATACAGAAAAAGCAGATGCTACCATGACCTACAAGAGAAAAACGGGTTACCAACCTGGTGTAGGCATAATTGGTAAAAACATAGTCTATCTTGAAAATAGAAATGGTAATAGTGATGCACAAACCCTTCAACAAGATACATTAAAAAGAATGTTTGATCTATTGAAATCCCATGGTATTGATATAGATGTTTTTCGTGCTGACAGTGCTTCGTATCAACTTTCAACACTCTCGGTTATAACAAGGAATGTTAACAGGTTCTTTATACGGGGAAGAATGAATCAATCATTACACGAGGCAATAAACCAAATAGATAAGTGGGATGAAACTATTATTGATAATAAAGTTGTTTATAGAGGTGAGACTAACTTCATTCCATTTGAGAAAATTGCAAAAAGAACACGCCAGCAGCATCTCTTAGAATCATACAGGTTGATTGTCACCAAAGAGAAACGAGTTGATGGACAGACAAACATATTTACTGGTGAAGCTTTTAACTACTCCGCAATTATTACAAATGACTATGAAATGACAGCTGACCAAGCTGTTATATTTTATAACCAACGTGGTACAGCTGAAATAGAGTTTGACATTATGAAGAATGACTTTGGATGGAATAATATGCCTTTTTCAAGGATTCAATATAATACTGTATTTCTTATCCTTACAGCAATTTGCAGGAATATTTATAATTACATTATTTGCTCTTTCTCAAAAGTTTACAAATATCTATCACCAAGTTTCAGGATAAAAAAATTTATATTCAGATTCGTCTGTATCCCAGCTAAATGGATGAAGACAAGTAGAATGTGGAAATTAAGAGTTTATGGAAATCTGTATTTTAAGACATAGTATCATTAGCTAAGTCAAACATCCCTAAACTATTGAATATAAAGTTAATGGTACTATGTGCTAATTGGTATGATGTTGTCATAATTAAGATACAGCTCTCTAAAAAAATACAAATTTGGTTAAAAACACCAAAGTTTTAAGGATAAATCAGATAGATTAAACAATACCATAGAAAATCCTTAGCATTTAATATGTAGAATTTGAGACATGCGGATTTTGGGAAAAATTCGCGCGCTAGCTCAGGGATTTCGATTATCATAAGCATTAGGCGAAACATCCAACATCCGTTTATTTGCGAGCAAATCGAAGCAATCTCAAGATCAATAATCCCAAACACGCTGGTTTGGGGTTTAACCCCAAATTCCTATTACAAAGAGTAATCCATTATTTCATCAAAAAGGGAAAAGAAGTTTGGGGTGCAACCCCAAACTAGCGAGTTATTGATTTCGATTAGATCAAAAATCCCAAATCACACATCGTAGATCCATATTAAAGAACCACTAATTAACCAATAACTAAAGACTAAAGACCAACCTACGCTTTCCCAACTGCCTCATGCCATTTTTCAACAAGCCCATCAACATAAGCTTTATCCATTTCAGGTTCATAAGAGTTTTTTACGGTCCACTGACTTTCAATTTCTTCAATATTCTTCCAGTATCCTATTGTTAATCCGGCCATATAAGCTGCTCCAAGAGCTGTTGTTTCTAGTATAGTTGGGCATTCCAAAGGTGTTCCTAATATATCAGATTGGAACTGCATTAACAGTGAATTCGCGGAAGCTCCCCCATCAGCTCTTATATAGTTTACCTTGTGACCAATATCCTTTTCCATGGCCTTTATTACATCATAACTTTGGTATGCAATTGACTCCAATGCTGCTCTGGCAATATGGTCTTTGGTTGTTCCTCTGGATATTCCATAAATCAATCCTTTGGCATTTTGATCCCAATATGGGGCTCCTAATCCAGTGAAAGCTGGCACAAAAAAAACACCGCCATTGTCCTCCACATTATTAGCAAGTTTTTCAACATGCTTTGATGAACGAATAACATTTAGTTTATCCCGTAGCCATTGAACCACTGCACCTGCCACAAAAACACTTCCCTCAAGAGCATATGTGGTCTTACCATTTAATTTCCATGCAATTGTTGTAATTAATCTATTGTTAGATATAAATGGCTTACTACCTGTGTTTACCATTATAAAGCATCCTGTCCCATAAGTATTCTTAACCATTCCCTTTTTAATACAAAGTTGTCCAAACATTGCTGCTTGCTGATCGCCTACAACTCCACAAATTGGGATTCTAGAACTTATCATCTTCCTCGCAGTATGGGCAAATACTTCACTATTTGACTTTACCTTAGGTAAAAGTTTAGCTGGGATATTGAAGATTTCAAGTAACTCCTTATCCCACTCAAGTGTATGGATATTAAATAGTAACGTTCTTGATGCATTGGTAACATCTGTTAAATGTTTTCTACCATCAGTCAGGTTCCATATGATCCAGGAATCAACGGTTCCAAATGCTAGTTCGCCTTTTTCAGCTTGTTCCCTTGCTCCTTCAACATTATCCAGAATCCAACTTATTTTTGTTGCTGAAAAATATGCATCCAACTCAAGCCCAGTTTTTTGCTTTATGGTTTGTGTATATCCCTGATCAACAATCCTCTCACAATAATCTGCTGTACGATGATCTTGCCACACAATTGCATTATATATTGGTTTACCTGTTTCCCTCGACCATATAATTGTTGTTTCACGCTGATTCGCAATTCCGATCCCGCTGATATCATCTGGGTTAATACCAAGCTTTGCAATGGCTTCGGATGCCACCGATAACTGAGTTGACCATATTTCCACTGGATCATGTTCAACCCAACCGGGTATGGGGAATATTTGCTCAAATTCTTTTTGAGCTTGTGCACAAATATTGCCATTATGATTAAAAAGTATTGCTCTGCTGCTTGTTGTTCCCTGATCCAGACTAAGTATATATTTACTATTCTTCATGTACAATATTGATTGAATGTTGTTCTAAATATTTTGTGGTTTTACTGCAAATTGGACCTGAAATAATAATATTAACTATAGCATCTGGTTCTTTGAGTGTAATTGCTTTTGCAATCTCCAATATTTGATATCCGTCTTTCATTATAATTCTTGATTTTCGCTTTTTGAGAATCCCAAAGCTTCCATCTTCCATTTTTACAATTTTTGTTCTGCTATTAAGCCCAAAACCAGATACATCTATGTTCTCACTCATGATTAACAATTAATTAACTAAAAAAGTTAGGTCAAATTTAGTGATAAAACTTATGTTTCCTAAACGATTCGTATTTTTGCACTACCAATAATAATATCCTAACAAGTAACCATGAGATGGATTTAAAACTCAAATCAGATTTTAGTCCCACAGGTGATCAACCTGAAGCCATTAAACAACTTGTTGATGGACTTGTTCGTAATGAGAGTGCACAAACACTTCTTGGAGTTACTGGATCTGGTAAAACCTTTACAATTGCCAATGTGCTTGAAAAGGTTAACAGGCCTGCTCTTGTACTAAGTCATAACAAAACGTTGGCAGCTCAGCTTTATGGTGAATTTCTACAATTTTTCCCTGATAACGCAGTTGA
>CALCGQ010000082.1 GCA_937901015.1 uncultured Bacteroidota bacterium
ATGCCATAATATTTGGTTTTATTCTTCCATCGGCTGTTGGACCAATTGAACTAAAACCAGATCTATCACCATCCAGTGTTACTGATCCAACTGTGAACACACTATCTCCATCGGCAGGTGCTCCCACAAGTGTTCCTGAATTACCTGCGCTATTACATATTATCATACCCTTTGATGCAGCAATATCAGCACCTATTGTTGAGATGGCAGTATTTCCATCCATATCTTCGGGATCATAGTTCCATTCTGGCATATCAAAACCAAAATAACTCAATGAACTATTTATTACGTCGGCACCAACACTATCGGCGAATTCGGCCGCGCTTACCCAATTATATTCTTCAATAACATTTTCTAAAGGACCTTCCTCAGAACGAAGCAACCAATAATCAGCTTCAGGAGCGGTACCAATCATCTCACCTGGTAGATTAGCAGCCATACATGACAGAACCATTTTGCCATGTTCATGGCCTTCATAAACGTTTCCACCCACATATACGAAATCTTTGGTGCCAAGAATTTTGTCATTTTCCCATAAGTATTCAAAAACGGGATGTTCAATTACTCCTGTAAAGCCAGCATCCAAAACAGCAATAACCATACCTTGTCCCATATAACCCTGCTCGTGTAGCTTGATTCCATTAAGTTGTTCAATTTGTCCTTGAGCAAGACCATAATCAAGTGCTGAAGTTGATTTCGTATCTGAGTTTATGGATGATTGATTGTCGATTAAATTATCAAATTTATTAGAAACATTAGCGTTTTGATTGTTAACTCTACGAACAGCACTAACATAAGGTAATGCTTCAATATCGTAAATAACAGCTGCATCGGTAGTGTAAATTGTAACCCCATTTAGCCACTTGGTATGATTTAGTATCTGGACTCCAAAGGTTTCAACTCCAGCTATATAAGACTCATTAACGGGTATATCATTTTCAATAATTGGAATACTAAACCTTTCTCTTCTGTCAAGAGCTCTTTGTGTAAGAAATTCTTCAGGATTGTCGATTGAGTAAATAGAATTGTTTTTATCGGTAAATTGAACGTAGTATTTGTCGGGTGCTATTTGAGCAACCGAATTAAAAATGATTCCAATGAGCAGTACTAATAGTATTTTGAATTTCATATTGTTTAATTTAACGTTGTTATTTCCTGACAAAGATAGTAATGTCAGAGTTGCATTAATACTGATTTATTATTATTAGGTTATTTTCTTTAACCACATCAGGTATTTCGTTATTTCCAAGTTTAACTTCTTTGAGGGATTTTGTGGTATCTGCCTGAATGATAATAGCATTATCTCCATATCTCCATATTGATGCATTATTTTCAATGATTTCACTTGTACCATCAGTAAAACTGCAATTTGCAATAATTGGTAATGGTAATCCTCCATTGTTTTCAATAACAATTTTATTATCGAGAGTAACTTTTTTGATTCCTAGATCTGCGTATGCTCTGTTAAAAAACCATGGCTGGAAATACCAATCAAGATCTTGACCTGTAACATTTTCAAACGTATTGAAGAAATCGTAGGGGATGGGATGTTTTCCATTCCATCTGTCCATGAAGGTATGTAATGCTTCTTTAAAAAGTTTGTCGCCAAGCGCGTTACGTAAATATGCATATGATATTGCAGAGCGATTATATGAATGTACTCTATATGACTGGTAATCACCGATATGGTACGACAGAAACATCAAAGGTACTTCCTTCTCCTTACCACTCAAGTTCATAAAACTACCTGAAATACGTTCAAAATAATTGAAATCAGGCTCAAGCTGATTAAGAATACCATATGGTAACCAAGCAGCCCAACCTTCATCCATCCATGAGTATTTACGTTCATTTGTTCCCATATAAAATGGAAAATAGGTATGTAAAATTTCATGAAAAATTAATCCAATTGCGTTGGCTGATTCTGCAGGATCACCTTCATTTACCATCATTGGAGATTCCATACCTCCACTTTTCCGTCCATTACAAAATGATGTAATATGTGAGTAAGGAAATGGATATCCAGGTAAACTGTCGACCATAAATTTAACTCCCTCCACAGCGTAATAAGCTGCTTCATCAAATGTGTCAACTGAGTCGGGGTAAACAGCATCTACCATAACTCTTCTACCTGTTTTATGGTCAGCGATGGTTGATACACCATCCCAATTTGAATATTTTGAGGCTCCAAAAGTAAAGTCCGGAACCTTAGTTGCTGTGAAGTTCCATGTATTGAAACCTTTGTTCTTCAGTACTTTATTATTTTTGCAATCGTCTACATTAAAGATGTTTATTACCTTATCAGACTTTATTGCATTGTTATATTTTGCAACAACATCTTTTGTAAATAATTCATCCATTCTTTGAAGATCACCTGTCGCCCAAACACTAAAACCTTCCGGTGTTACGATGCTTACATCAAAATTATTGAAGTCGTTGTAATATTCAACCGTACCAAAATATTCAACTCTGTCCCAACCATCAATATCATCATATACAGCTATCTGGGGATACCAATATGCAATAAAAAATCTGTCGTTTCCATAATTCCCAAATCTTGCCCATCTTTTTTCAGGAATACTAAACTCCCAGTCAATTTCCACCAAAGCAGAGTCGCCGGGTAATATATAATCATCTAGTTGTACGAACATGTTAGTTGCTGATCTACTAACCACTTTAGAATCATTAATATCGAAAACAGATTCATTAACAATTAACTTACTGATAAGAGTTCCATCTGTTAAATCATTATCACCAATTGTCCATGATCTGGCATTGCCTTTTTTGTAGAAATCAGGATATAATCTAATTACAATTAACTTTAATGTATCAGGACTGCTGTTATGGTAATTCACTGATTCAGATCCGATTAATTTACTTTCCTCTGTTTTGAGTTCTGCAAGAATTGTATAATCAGCATGATTTTGCCAATAGTTAGGACCTGGTAATCCATCATTTGACCTTGTACCCTCCTGATATGCTTTTGCAATTTCAAGAGGCATTTTAACGCTGGTTTGAGATGATAATTGATTTACCAAAAATGTAAATCCGACGAATAAAAGAAATAATCTGAACCTCATTTTTTCCATTGAAATTTTGTGCTGGTAAAAATAAGAATTATTACTTATTGTATCAGAGGACTGAGATTATGTTCTGATCATTGCATCTCTATTTTTGTTCCTTAATTATGTAGAGCAATAATTATTAATTGAAATGCAAAATTAGGAATGCATAAATTGTATCTATATATGGCAGTTCCGTTTTTGTAATTAGATGTTTATTTTTGATTATTTGTTATTGGATAATTAGTTTTTTTCTGAAGATGTCTTGAGTAGTAATTATTTCAATAATGTATAAACCTTGTGGAAATGATGAAATATTTATTTTATCTAGTTTTCCATCATTACTTATAATTAATTGACCTGAAGAGTTCAATATAGATACAGTCTTTATAACACTTATATGATCATATGTTATATTTATTTCATTATCTGCAGGGTTAGGGTAAATATTTTCAATAGGATCATTGTATAAATTATTAGGTGCTGACACCAAATAGCACCAAGACTGAACATGCTGCGGACTATCACAACCAAAATCATTGTCATGAATCTCAATGTCTCCGTTAGGGGCTGATAAATAATCACAGATACTTTGTACTTCGCACTTAGCTAAATGTTCATTATTAGCGATTCTCAGATTGTCAATTGATTCACTATCAATGTTATCTAAGCCTTCTAAATTAATCAACATATTGTTATAATATATCTCAATATCTCCTCCAATTGATTTGAGATTCAATAAAGCATCTAAGCCTGATAATTTTGGGTTTCCATAATAGTGATTATCATATCCTATTTTCAAGTCACCTCCAATTCCAATTAACCCCTCCAAACCAGAAAAATGACGTAGGTTGTAATTGTCATAAACATTAAGATCTCCACCAATAAAATGAATATTATCTAATCCTACTAAATTGTATACATTATCATTATTACTAAATTTAATTTCTCCTCCAATAGAGTCCAATCCATTAAGGTTATTAATGTTTTGAAGATTACTATTCCCACCAATATATAGACCACCACCAATAAATTCTAATGAATCAATACCAATTAGATTTTCAAGATCATCATTTCCTCCAACTCCAAAATGACCGCCAACATAAGTTAGATTTTCAAGCCCTGATAAATCCATTAGCATATCATTATTAGAAATTGATAACTGACCACCAACCATTGTTAATTCATCAATGTCTTCCATTGAAATTAGG